>SLMY01000171.1 GCA_007133255.1 Clostridiales bacterium | reverse complement strand
TGTTTGCTTTAGTTAAAGAATCTTTTCAAGTGTTAGTTCCGGATTTTTCCGGATCCTGGCTTTCAATCTTTGTAATCAGCGGCTTTGTGTGCCGGCTCTCCTGAATGTGCCCGGCTTTCCTGAAATCAAAAAAGCCCCCGTCCACTTCCTGTTAAGAAGGGACAAGAGCCTGACTCCTGCGGTACCACCCATATTGATTCTGCCTGGCAGAACCCACTTTATCATGTACAAATATACATGTCCGCCTGTTAACGGGTCGGATCCCCGTTGATGCCTACTCGCGAATAATCGCTTTTAGATCACCCTCGTCAGTCCATTCGGCTGATATCTTTGTACTGTGCTCACACTATCCACAATTCGCTGTTACGTCGATATTCAACGTACTTCTCTGACTCATCGGTTTGTTTGATGAAGTTTGTCTAGAGTATAGTTTGACGCTCATATTTTGTCAAGCGCTATTTTTTCATTAATCATAGTTTTATGGTCTCACTCATCATAGTCTTATGGCCTCCCCTGCGATTCATATAGATCAAGTCAACTTGAGCCTGACAGCGCAATTTAATATTACCAGAAGGGGCCAGCACGTTTTCGTTTTTCTATGCGTTTTTTAATGCTGCCATTGTCCATTCCTGATATAATGGCCATGTTGCGCATGAACAGGAGCGGTTGTACATATTTTGATGACAGTTTACAGCTATGGAAATGGAACATGATGACCGTTACAGCTATGAAGATAGCCGCAGCTGAGTTAAAACTCTTTTCAGAACATATACTGAGAAAGGAAAATCCATATGTTAAAAGAATCAGATAAAAGCGATCAGCGGCCAATACTGGCTGTGCCAATGGGTGATCCAAATGGAATCGGCCCGGAAATTGTAGTTAAGGCAGTCGATGACCCCAAGACCAGAACCTTTTGCCGACCGCTGATTGCAGGTGATGCCTGGTGTCTGGAAAAGGCAGTGGAACTTTGCGGCAGCAGCCTCAAGATAAAGGTGGTCAGCGGTCCTGAAGCTTACGTGGATGAACCAGGCCAGCTTAATCTGATAGATCTGAAGCATCAAGGTGTTGATAAACTGATTCCGGGGCGTGTAGAAGCGCTGGCCGGTCAGTGCGCGGCTGACTATATTGAAAAATGTGTTGAGCTGGCGATAAGCGAACAGGTTGATGGCATCGCCACAACACCCATTAATAAAGAGGCCTGGCGTGCGGCCGGTATTCCGCATATTGGCCATACAGAGATGCTGGCGGACCTGACGCGTACCCGTGATCCGCTGACCTTATTTGAAACACGCGGTTTGCGTGTCTTTTTTCTGACCAGGCATGTCAGTTTGCGTCAGGCCTGTGAACTGGTAACAAAAGAACTGGTCACTCATATGATTCGAAAATGCCATAACGCGTTAAAACAGCTGAATATTCAAGATGGCACGCTTGCGGTTGCCGGTTTGAACCCGCATAGCGGTGAGCATGGCCTTTTTGGTGATGAGGAAGTAACTGCTGTTGCGCCCGCGGTTGAAATCTGCCGCGAAGAAGGTCTTTCAGTTGTGGGGCCGGTCAGCGCGGATTCTGTCTTTTATCAGGCACGTCAAGGCCGTTATACAGCTGTTCTATCGCTTTATCATGACCAGGGGCATATCGCGACAAAAACACTTGATTTTGAGCGGACGATTGCCTTGACTTTGGGCCTGCCGTTTCTCAGGAGTTCTGTTGATCATGGAACCGCGTTTGATATTGCCGGTAAAGGCATTGCCAGCCCGGTCAGCATGATTGAGGCTATGCGGCTGGGTGCCAGATACTGTCACGCTTATCGCCAGCACTTGACAAAATAAAAATTACAGCATAGACTGTCCCTCTCTTCAAGGCTGGTTCACATAAATTGTTCGAATTATTTAGGCATTGTCACAAATAGTTGAACGGGTGTTAGTCTACAAATTGACGGAAGTATGGCAAGGCGCTATAATGGCTCTTGAGTTGGGCTCAAAATGCCTGGTTTTTACAGACAGGAATCAATTGTCCAGTAAACTTTTCTGAGCAGCCGCTCAGGATTAAGGGAGGGAATATGAGACCAAAAATCAAAATAAACTGTGGGCAGATTCACAGTCTGGTGGTAATGGCTATGATGTCATTTATATTATCAGTCCCCTTGGTTGCCCAGCCTCTTGGCCTGGGACAGGCACTATCCACAAGTAATCAGGCAGATCCAATCAAGACAGATGAAGCGAAACAGACTGAATCAGCTCAGCGTTCTGAATCTAGACCTTTGCTTGAACCAGCTGAAAGAATGATGATTGAGTCTGATTTGATTCATCGCCAGCGAAATGAAGCGGCGGACACTGGCGGTCAGGAAAATGGTGATGTGTCCGCAGACGCGTCCAGAGATTCTGAAGCTGCCATAGAGCCGCTTGATGAAGAGACACTGGAGCGGCTGGCGCTGGAAGCAGAAGCGGCTTTCTCTTATGAAGTTGATTTGAAAGTTCTGGAAGCTGAAAATGCGGAACCCTATGAATGGGAAGAAGCCGACTATCCGCTTTATATATCAGCCAGTACGCTGAATATTCGTTCACAGCCGCACACAGACTCTGAAGTGCTGGCCCAGATTCAGATGGCTGAACGGGTAAAGTGTCTTGCTGTTGGCAAGGGATGGGTACGAGTTCAGTATGGTGACCAAGAAGGGTTCATAGCTTCTGAATATACAAGTAAAAGCATGGTTTTCAGACCTGCTGATGAAACGCTTTATGTAGATGCCAGCCAGTTAAATCTGCGTGCGGAACCTTCTACCGGCAGTGAAATTGTTACGAAGCTTAACCATATGCAAAAACTGACCCAAACCGGAATCGGGCACGAATGGTCAAGAATTAAAACGGCCGACGGCAAGACCGGTTATGTGGCTACGGAATATCTGACATCAGAAGGACCGCCTCCTCCGGCTCCGGTTGTGCAGCGCTCATCGTCCACAGCGTCGGTGTCGTCAACGGCTAACGCTCCGCGAAACTCTTCAGGCAGCAAAATTGTTGATTATGCCTATAAGGCACTGGGAGTTCCCTATGTTTACGCCGGATCCAGTATGAGCGGCATGGATTGTTCAGGCTTTACCAGCTGGGTTTATCGCCAGGTTGGTATAACCATACCAAGATCCAGTTATGCGTACGGCAGTGTGGGTGTAGGTGTATCTTATTCTAACGCTCAGCCGGGCGATATACTGGCGATGGATGCCAGAAGAAGCAATGATGGCAGAACTGTCATCAGTCATGTGGCTATTTATATTGGCAATGGGAAAATGATCCATGCGTCAACCTCAAGAAGACAGATTGTTATACAGGATGTAGACACGATATTGCGCTGGGGCGCGAGACTTATATCTGTCAGGAGAGTATCAGGATAAGCGATAAGAACGTACAAATAGTATGTATGACAAGATCAGTGTTAGTGATGTTTAAAATTAGTCTGGTAAGAACTGCTGCCGATTTGTTTAAGTGCATGTTGGCAGCAGTTTTTGATTTTTCTAGGATGGAGGCTCTAAAATGATAGAACGATCATCGGGTGTTTTGCTGCACCTTACATCGCTGCCTGGCCCTCTGGGCTGTGGAAGAATCGGCAGTGAAGCGGTCGCCTTCGCTCATCTGGCAAAGCGCTGCGGTTTTTCATACTGGCAGGTTCTGCCTTTTGGCCCTCCCGCGGCTGGTGATTCTCCCTACCAGTGCTTTTCGGCTTTTGCCGGCAACCCTCATCTGATTGATCTTCGGGAGTTAGTTGATCTCAAGTTGCTTTCACCTGACGAACTGCAGATGATCAGTTCACGCAATGACCAGCATGCCAGCTATTTCGCTTCTTTCAGCCAGATTAACGAGCAGCTTTTGCGTAAAGCGTTCAGCCGGCTGTCAAGCAAACAAAAAGACGAGATACATGTCTGGGCAGCAAAAGAAAGACAAGCCTGCTGGCTGCCGGATTATGCCCTTTTTATGGCGATCAGGCGTCATTTCCAGAATCTTCCCTGGTGGCAGTGGCCAGATGATAAAATGAGACAGCATAATAACACCTCAATCGAGCAGTTCTATAAGAGGTGGCCGTCGGAAGTCAACTACTATTTGTTCGAGCAGTTTTACTTTGACAGACAATGGCAGCGCGTCAAGCAGGAGATTAATCAGGCTGGCCTGGCGATAGTGGGTGATATGCCTATCTATGTCGCTCATGACAGCGCTGATATCTGGGCTCATCATGATCTGTTCCGGCTAAATGATGAACTGATGCCTGAAGCGGTAGCGGGTGTGCCGCCCGACTATTTTTCTGAAGATGGCCAGTTGTGGGGCAACCCGCTTTATGACTGGTCTGCGCACGAACAAACAGGATTTGACTGGTGGCTGAACAGGCTTGATAACGCTTTTCACCATTATGACCAGGTACGTCTTGATCATTTCAGAGGTTTTGTTGAGTACTGGTCTGTCCCTGCGTCCGCCAGAAGCGCTAAAGAAGGCGCCTGGGAAAAAGGGCCTGCGGAAAAACTGTTTGATGTTGTATTCAGCACGTTTCCAAACGCGGCGATCATAGCCGAAGACCTTGGTGAGATAGATGACCAGGTGCGCGATTTTCTTGAGAAAACAAAACTTCCCGGGATGAAGGTCATGCAGTTTGGATTTGATCAGATTGTCGGCAACACTCATATGCCCTGCTACTATCCACCTAATTGTGTCGCTTACACAGGTACGCACGACAACAATACCCTGCTGGGTTGGCTTTGGGAGAGTAAACCGGGTGATCGCGAACAAGCTTTGCGTTATGCCGGCATTGATGAAAGCGGCTTTGACTGGGGCAGAGGCGGCGTGTCCGCGCCGGCGATCAGGTCTCTGATACGCTGTCTGTGGGCTTCAGCTGCCAATATGGTTATTGTACCGCTCCAGGATCTTCTGGGTTATGGCAGTGATACACGCATGAACAGGCCGGGTCTGGCAACAGGCCAGTGGCGATTCAGAGTCACATCTGACGCGTTATCACAGATTGACACGGACTGGCTTTCGCTGATCAACCATGTTTATCAGCGTCTGCCGGCAGAAAAATACAAACAATTACGAAATCCTGTTGACAAAATTGCAAAGACCTCTTGAGGAAAAGAGGGAGTTTGAATATAATGTATATTTGTCTGTATCTGTCGTCTGGCTGTTTTGCACTGGATCAGCAGAGGCGGGCGATTGAATAGAAAGGACGTGCTAAAGGAGTATGGCTAAACGATCTTTTTCCAGAGCTGGTATCAAGGCCAGGCCAAGAACCTTCTTTGTTGTGGTTGGCATTATTATAGTGGGCATCCTGCTGAGTCTCTTCGGCATGACATTGCCTTTGCCGGGGCAGACAGAACCAATTGAACTCTATAGTGTCAGTGAGATCCGCTTTGGTATTGATATTCGAGGAGGTGTGGAGGCAGTCTTCGCTCCCCGTGATTATGATGGCGTACCAAGCAGCAATGATATGGACTCTGCGCGCAGCGTTATTGAGTTGCGGATGGACAACCTCCAGATTTTCGACCGTGAGATAACGGTTGACAAGAACAACGGACGCATTATTGTGCGTTTCCCATGGCGGTCTGATGAGGAAGATTTTAATCCGGAAGCTGCGCTGATTGAGCTAGGTGAAATGGCCAGATTAACCTTCCGCGATCCGGATGGCGAGGTAGTTCTGGATGGGCAGGATGTTGCTGAAAGTAGTGCCGGATTTGATCCAAACACGAATCAGCCGGTTGTGTCACTCAATTTAACCAGTGAAGGCGCTGTTAAATTCGCTGAAGCGACAGGCAGGCTCATTGGTGAACCCATCACGATCATGATGGATGAGACCGTTATATCGGCACCCGTGGTCAGGACTCAGATTACAGGTGGTTCCGCGAGCATAGAGAATATCGGCTCAACAGAAGAAGCGATCGATCTTGCTGAAAAAATTAACGCCGGCGCGCTGCCGTTCGCCCTGCAGGCGATCAGCAGCAGTTCTATCAGCCCTACTATGGGCCAGGGCGCGCTGGATGTTATGTTAATGGCAGGCTTGATCGCCTTTATGCTGATCTGCCTTTTCATGATTATGGTGTATCGTCTTCCAGGTCTGGTTGCCAGCATCGCGATAACCGGCCAGGCTATTGGTATTTTGCTGGCGATCGCTATTCCGCAGCAGACCCTGACTTTACAAGGAATCGCCGGTATCATTCTATCGATCGGTATGGGTGTTGACGCGAACATTATTATTTCAGAACGAATCAAGGAAGAACTGAACAACGGCTACACCTTGCAGACATCTTTAAGTAATGGTTTTAACCGGGCTTTTTCCGCTGTTATTGACGGTAACGTTACAGTGGCTATAGCGGCTGTCATATTGATGATCTATGGATCAGGCACCATGCTGTCATTTGGATATTCTCTGTTTGTCGGTGTCCTGCTCAACTGTCTGACAGGTGTTCTGGCTTCACGCATGATGATCGGCTCGCTTAGCCAGTTCAAGCCTTTGCAGAAAACCTGGCTATATGGTAAAAGGAAGGTGGCGGAAAATGTTTAGTTTTTATCAACGCCGCAAAATATTTTTCAGCATATCGATCGCTTTAATTGTGATTGGCATTTTTGTTGCGGTTTTCTTCGGCATTGAACTCGATATTCAGTTTCGAGGCGGCAGCCTGGTTAACTATTCCTTCGAAGGCGAGTTGAGCCTGACAGAGGCTGAGTCAGTCATATCAGATACAATCGGGATCAATGTAACCGGGCAGGAAACAAGACAGCTAGGTGATGAGACAACTAATCTGGTTATCAGTGTGGCTGGAAACACTGCCCTGTCACCTGAAAACCTGGAGGCGATGGACGCGGCTCTGGATGAAGCTTTCCCGGAAAATAACCTGCAGCTTCAGTCGGCGAATCTGGTTGATCCGTTTATTGGCCGGGAAATGCTGATTAGTTCACTGTGGGCTGTTCTGATCGCGCTGGTCCTGATCGTAACTTATGTATGGTTCCGGTTCAGAACCATGTCAGGCCCATCGGCCGGGGTTATGGCGCTGGTCGCTCTTTTTCATGACATCGCGAT
>SLMY01000191.1 GCA_007133255.1 Clostridiales bacterium | reverse complement strand
TATAGAAGGAACTGTCAGAAAGGGATTATAAATGAATTTAATCGATAAGATATTCGGTACACATTCCGATAGAGAGATCAAGCGCATGATGGGCTATGTGAACGCGACTGAAGCGCTTGAGGAAAGATACAAATCACTGACGGAAAGTGAACTGAAAGAGACAACCGGGCAGTTAAAGCAGCGGCTGGCGCAAGGAGAATCACTCGATGATATACTCCCGGAAGCGTTCGCGGCTGTTCGTGAGGCCTCACGCCGGGTGCTGGATATGGTTCATTTCCGGGTTCAGCTGATCGGCGGTGTGGTTTTGCATCAGGGTCGAATCGCTGAGATGAAAACGGGTGAAGGTAAAACGCTGGTCGCGACATTGCCGGTTTACCTGAACGCGCTGACCGGAAAAGGCGTTCATGTGGTTACTGTAAACGACTACCTGGCTACGCGTGATAGTGAGTGGATGGGCAAAATCTACCGTTATCTAGGTCTTGAAGTAGGCCTGATCGTTCATGGACTCAGCAACGATAAACGGCGCGAAGCCTATAACGCTGATGTAACTTACGGCACCAACAATGAGTTTGGTTTCGATTATCTTCGCGACAATATGGTGATCTATAAAGAACAGATGGTCCAGCGCGAAATGAATTTCGCTATCGTTGATGAAGTTGACAGTATTCTGATTGATGAAGCCAGGACACCGCTGATTATCTCTGGCAAGGGTGATGCCTCATCAGAGCTGTATGAAAAAGCGGACCGTCTGGTTCGCCGCCTGAAAGTTGTGGTTGTCTCTGAAACAGACGACAAGATGGATATGGATGATATTCAAGAAGACGCCGACTATATTGTTGATGAGAAAGCGAAGTCGGCTGTTCTGACATCTAAAGGCGTTCAGAAGGCAGAACAGTTTTTCGGGCTTGATAATTTAACAGACCAGGAAAACTACCAGGTGAATCATCATATAAATAACGCGCTGAAAGCACATGGGACCATGCACCGCGACGATAATTACGTGGTTAAAGATGGTGAGATCATTATAGTTGATGAGTTCACCGGACGGCTGATGCAGGGACGACGCTACAGCAACGGACTTCACCAGGCAATTGAGGCCAAAGAAGGGGTTAAAGTTGAGCGTGAGAACAAGACGCTGGCTACCATCACCTTCCAGAATTATTTCCGCATGTACAGCAAGCTGTCCGGTATGACGGGTACAGCGCAAACAGAGGAAACAGAGTTCAGATCCATCTACAAGCTTGATGTTATCTGTATTCCCACTAACCAGCCCATGATCCGTGAGGATTTACCGGATTCCGTTTATAAAACACAGACGGGCAAATACAAATCACTGCTTCGCGAAGTGAAAGAAGTCAATGAAACGGGACAGCCGATGCTGATTGGTACGGTTTCAGTTGAGAAATCAGAATTGCTGTCAAGATTGTTTAAGAACAGCGGCATAGAACACAATGTCCTGAACGCGAAGAATCATGAAAGAGAAGCTGAAATTGTCGCCCAGGCAGGGCGGTTTGGCGCGGTGACAATCGCCACCAATATGGCTGGCCGCGGTACTGATATTGTGCTGGGTGGTAATCCTGAGTTCATGGCGCGCCAGGAAATGCGCAAGCAGGGTTATGATGAGGACCTGATCGAAGCGTCCACAACCTTTAATGAGACGGATGACGCGGCCATATTGAAGGGCAGGCAGCTGTTTCAGGATTTAAAAACCCGATTCCAGAAGCAGACCGCTGATGAACATGTGCAGGTTATTGACGCCGGCGGCCTGTATATTCTCGGTACTGAGCGTCATGAATCACGACGGATTGATAATCAGCTGCGTGGCCGATCCGGCCGTCAGGGAGACCCCGGTAAAAGCAAATTTTATCTTTCGCTTGATGACGAGCTGATGCGCTTGTTTAATGGCGAACGCATGACCAAGGTTTTTGGCGCGCTGGGTGTTGAAGAGGATGTGGAAATTGAGCACAAAATGCTGTCTAACGCGATTGAGTCAGCCCAGAAACGGGTAGAGGGCAGAAACTTCAGTATCAGGAAACATGTTCTTGAATATGATGATGTTATGAACCAGCAGCGTGAACTCGTCTATGGCCAGCGAAAGAAAGTTCTGGAAGGCCAGGATCTTCACGAGTATTATCAGAAGATGATCGCACAGGTAATGCGCGAAGTGATGCTTGATTTTTGCGCGGACCTGCCCAGTTCCAGAGACTGGGATATCGCGGCTATTAAGGCGAAAATACAGGATATATTTGGTGATCTGCCGGCTTTGTCCCAGTTAGATGAAGCCGACCGCGGACTTGACGCTGAGGAACTGACAGAATCGTTTACGCAGGCGGCTGTCAAGCGATATGAAGAGCGTGAAGCGGAAATCGGTTCACCTGAAATGATGCGTGAAGCAGAACGGGTGGTGCTGCTGAAGACGGTGGACAGCAAGTGGATGGACCATATTGATATGATGGAAGATCTGCGCGGCAGTATTGGCATGCGCGGGTACGCGCAAAAAGACCCGGTTATGGAATATAAAAAGGAAAGCTTTGAAATGTTTGAGGCGATGAACGCGGCTATTCAGGAAGACGCTGTCCGCCTGATGATGCGGGCCCGGTTCAATACACAGACCGCTCTGCAAAGACAAAGTGTTGCCGGCGATATAACTGAAGGGCACGGCAAAGATCTGGACGAGAGTCGCCAGCAGGTGGCAGAAATCAGCCGCCAGGCACGAAGACAGGCAGTTAGCCGCGGCCAGGCTCAGGGTCAGGCACAGCAGCAGCCAAAAGAACCTGTGAAACGTGATGCTGACAAGGTAGGTCGCAATGATCCCTGTCCTTGCGGCAGCGGGAAAAAATTCAAGAACTGCCATGGCCAGAACGCGTAAATTGTCAAATTATGAGTGACAAGGCGTTTATGGCAAAAGAATGACTTAAGACCAGGGGCAAAAGGCAGGCCTGCCGCAGTTAAAAGCCAGGACTAAAGACTCAAGGAGACAGATATGTTTCATACAGTAGACGAGATCAAGAAAATTGAGACTGCTTGCGCGACACTTAAACAGCATGTAAAAGAAAAACCCCGGCTGATGATTGTGCTCGGCTCGGGTCTGGGTCAGATGGCAGATGCCGTCAATAACGCGATTTCAATACCCTATAGCGAAATTCCAGGCTTTCCTGACGCGACCGTGCCGGGACATGAAGGCCGCCTGGTCTTCGGCCGCTGGGGTCAATTGCCGGTTGCGGTTATGCAGGGACGTTTCCACTATTATGAAGGCCACAGCATGGCCGATGTAGTTTTACCGATTCGGGTTATGCGTCAGCTTGGAGTTGACCGCCTGCTGCTGACAAACGCGGCCGGCGGACTTGACGAAGACATGAAACCCGGTCAGCTGATGCTCATTTCGGATCATCTTGGTTTTTTCTGCGAGCCACCGCTGCGCGGCGAAAACTTTGATATGTTCGGGCCGCGCTTCGCGGACCAGAGCCAGGTTTATGACCGTGACTGGCGAAACCAGGCCAGGCAGTGTGCTGAAAAACTGCAGATTCCGGTTCGGGAAGGCGTCTACTGTTACAGTAAGGGGCCGCAGTTTGAGACACCGGCTGAAATCAGGGCGCTGCGCCTTCTGGGAGCGAACGCTGTCGGGATGTCAACCGTACCGGAAGCGATTGTCGCGTCGCATGCGGGCATGAAAATTCTGGCGATATCGTGTATTACAAATATGGCAGCGGGGATTCTGGATCAGCCGCTGAGTCATGATGAAGTGATGGAAGTGGGCGCCCGCGCGGCAGACAGGACGATCGCGCTGCTGTCGTCTATTCTCGACGCGCTTGATTAATAATGATAAAGGAGGCTTGCAGATAAAAAAGCTTTTTGTCTGCTAACAATTTATGAGTCAAAAAGAGATAAAACCAGGTCTCTACGCGGTTAAGGATATCAATCTGGCACCTTCCGGAAAAAAGAAGATTGCCTGGGCCTACCGGCATATGCCGGTTTTGCGGCAGATCGCTTCTGATATGAAGCGGGAACAGCCGCTGAAAGGGCTTAAGGTCGCGATCAGCGTTCATGTAGAGGCGAAAACTGCCTGTCTGGCGAAAACACTGGCAGCCGGCGGCGCTGATGTAGCGCTCACGGGCTGTAATCCGCTGTCAACACAAGACGATGTAGCAGCCGCGCTGGCCGCGGAAGGGATGCGCGTCTATTGTGTTCACGGCGCTGATCCGGAAACCTATTGGCAGCATTTGCGCGACGCTTTGTCGTTCGGCCCCGATCTGGTGATTGATGACGGCGGCGATTTCGCGCAGTTGATCCATACGGAAATGCCTCATCTGGCTCAGACCATGATCGGCGGTTGTGAGGAAACAACCACGGGTGTTCACCGGCTGAAAATACTCGCCAGTTCAGGCAGGCTTATGTATCCGGTGATGGCTGTTAATGACGCCCGCTGCAAGCATCTGTTTGATAACCGGTTCGGGACAGGACAGTCTGTCTGGACAGCCATTATGACTTTGACCAATCTGCTTGTCGCCGGTAAAACCGTTGTAGTCGCCGGATTCGGGATGTGCGGCAAAGGGGTGGCGCTGCGGGCAAGAGGCCTGGGAGCACGCGTCATTGTGACTGAAATTGATCCTGTAAAGGCCTGTGAAGCGCTGATGGAAGGCTATGATGTCATGACTATGGCCGATGCCGCTCCCCTGGGCGATCTGTTTGTGACCGTAACAGGCTGCTGCGATGTGATTGATCAGCGGCATTTCCCGTTTCTGAAAGATGGGGCAATTGTCTGTAATGCCGGTCATTTTGATGTAGAGATCAATCTGCCGCAGCTAAAAACGCTGTCAGATAAAGTTGAACAGGCACGTGCCGGGATTACCTCCTATACCATGCCTGATGGCAGGCGTGTTCATGTACTGGCTGAGGGAAGGCTGGTTAATCTTGCCGGCGGCGACGGACATCCGGCCGAGATTATGGATATGAGCTTCGCGCTTCAGGTTCTGAGTACCCTCTATATGGCCCGGGAAGGGCGCGATCTCAAGCCTGATGTATATGATCTGCCGGAATCAATTGACCTGGCTGTCGCCATGCACCTGCTGAATCATCTCAACCGCGGCATCGACGAACTGACACCGGAACAAGCCGATTATGTTGATAACTGGGATTTATAACAGTCAAGTATAAGCGGCAAAGAAAGGATTGCTTATGAAACCTGCGGTACTGTTTAAGAACATTCATCTGATCAGCGCCATGCCCGATCCCGCTGTACCATGGCTATCAATGGAAAAGGCCTGGGTCGCTGTTCGAGACGGCTTGATCAGCTGTGTCAGTGACAACAGGCAGGATGCTGTTGAGACACTTGAAGGAACCGCTTTCACAGAGTATGACGGACAACACCGGCTGCTGATGCCGGCACTGGCGAATTTGCATGGCCATATTCCCATGACATTGTTTCGCAACCAGGCAGATGACACCAATCTGCACGACTGGCTGTTTAATGTCATTTTCCCGCGTGAGGCGAAGCTTGACGAAGCAATGATCAGCAAAGGGACCCGCCTTGGCCTGGCTGAAATGATCCGCAGCGGCACAGGAGCGGCAGCGGATATGTATTATCACTATGAAGCTGTGGCGGCTGCCGCGCAGGAAGCCGGTATGCGGCTGAATTTTTGCTGTGACTGCAAAATTAAAGACGCGTCAGGTAAAGAACAGGTTCAACCGGATCTGCTTGAACAGGCTATGCGGCTGGCGGACGAGGCACCCGATGACTTGCTGCGGGCGTCTATGCTGGTTCATTCTGTGTATCTGTATGAAGAAGACGTGTACCCACAGATGGCGCAGCTTGCTCAGTCGCTTAATTGCCCGGTACAGCTCCATGTTTCGGAAACACGTAAGGAAGTGGTTGACTGCCTGCAAAAATATGGCCAGAGACCGCCAGCACAACTGGCCGATTTTGGTTTTTTCAAGACTTCAACGCTGGCAGCGCATTGTGTCCACTTAAATGACGAAGACAGAAAAATACTAGCTTCGCCTGCGATCACCTGTGTCCATAATCCGGCCAGCAATCTCAAGCTTGGCAGCGGTTTCGCCGATCTGCGGGCGATGATGAATGCCGGGATACAAGTAGGTTTAGGTACAGATGGCGCGGCCAGCAATAATAATCTGGATTTGTTCAGAGACATGCGGCTGGCTGTGTTCCTGGCCAAGGGGCTGTCAGGTGACGCGAGCCTGATGCCGGCAGAAACAATCCTGCGCATGACAACAGTGGATGGTATGCAGGGACTGGGATTTGATCAGAGCGGCCTGATCGCCGAAGGTTTCGCGGCTGATCTTCAGGTGATTGACCTTAACCAGGTTGAACTGACACCACTTGGAAAGCCTGCGTCAGCGCTTGTATACAGCGGCTCAGGTTCTTTTGTTGAATCACTGATGGTAGCGGGGCGATGGCTGATGGAAAAACGCGAATTAAAAACACTTGATGAAGAAAAAGTGCGTTATGAGGCTGTACAGGCGGCTGGCTGGCTGAATCAGTTTTAGAATATTCAGCCACAATAAAAAAACCGGCAAAGCCGGTTTTCTGGAGCCGCTGGTGAGAATTGAACTCACGACCTATTCATTACGAGTGAATTGCTCTACCCCTGAGCCACAGCGGCGGGTCCGCAAACAATGTTATCAGCAGGAGCCTTCTTTTGTCAACTGTCAAATTAATTTGGTATCTTGCAATACCGTATGAAAAGCATGTTTCCTGTAAAATGACAACAGTTCACAAGTTTTGAATGTGCTAACAGATCGCGTCAATCTGAGTTTAACCATAGGGAGGTATAAACATGAAAGAAATAACCTTACATATCAGCGGCATGAGCTGCCAGCATTGTGTGAAAGCAGTCAGTGAAGCCTTAATGGAAGCAGCTGGTGTCCACAATGTCAAAGTCAGTCTTGAAGAAGAGAAAGCATGGGTTCAATATGATGAAGTTCATTTTGAACTTGAATCAGCGAAAAACGCTGTTGCGGAACAAGGCTATAAGGTCACCGGAAGTGAACAGTAGATATTAAGCCAAAAATTATACATAATGCATATATATTTAATGCAATGTTTGTGTAAATCATCTTATTGACATAG
>SLMY01000133.1 GCA_007133255.1 Clostridiales bacterium | reverse complement strand
AGCAAACTTGAGGCGCAGGGAATTCTTGATGAAGTGGCTATTATTATTACCTCAGACCATGGGGAGAACTTTGGTGAGCTTGGTCTTTATGGCGAACATGCCACGGCCGACTATTCAACCTGCCGGATCCCGATGATTATTCGCTGGCCTGGCGCGCAGAAAAATCATGTGGACTCCGCTTTTCATTACCACATAGATCTGGTACCGACCATGGCTGACTTGCTTGGCCTGCAGCACGCTTCATTATGGGACGGGCAAAGCTACGCGAAAACAATTCAAGAAGGAACGGAAGCCGGCCGGCCATATCTGGTTCTTTCCCAGATGGCTCATGTCTGCCAGCGTTCAGTTCGTTTTGATGACTGGCTCTATATGAGAACGTATCATGATGGACTCAACCTGTTTCCTGACGAGATGCTCTTCAATGTAAAAGAAGATCCGCATGAACAGCATGATCTGGCCCAAGCGCGTCCTGAAAAACGCGACCAGGCAGCCCGTATGCTTGAAGCCTGGCATGCCGAGATGATGAGAACATCTGACTCAACCATTGATCCCTTATGGACGGTAATGGCTGAAGGCGGGCCTCATCATCCGCGCGGACATCTGAAAGCCTATCTGGATCGGCTTGAGAAAACAGGCAGATCTGAAGGCGCTGCCCGGCTTCGTGAGAAATACAAGCATGAGCTGGATAACAGCTTTGAGAAGTAAACAGCAGGATTATAAACTTTCACTGCAGGTTGGCTTGCGCATCAGCTAACGCCATCAGGCAGCTGGCTGCTGCCCGTGAGCCATATATCACAAGCCCTGGCAGCTTTTCGACCTTCATCTATCGCCCATACAACCAGGCTCTGGCCCCTGCGCATATCTCCCGCGGCGAAAACACCCGGTATATTTGTCTGGTAGGGGGCGGTGACGGTTTCAACATTAGAACGCCCGTCACGCTTGATTGGAAGCTCGTTGAGCACGGTATCGTCCGGGCCCAGAAACCCCATAGCCAGCAGAACCAGCTGAGCTGGTCTGGTTTTAGCTGTTTCTTTTCTGGGGACAGGCATCATGCGTCCCTGTTCATCTTTCTGCCACTCAATTTCAACGGTCTCAACGGCTGCCAGGCCGTTATTCTCATCGCTTCTAAAACGTGTAGCTGTTGTCAGATATACGCGAGGATCCTCGCCCTGAAGGGCAATGGCTTCCTGCTGGCCATAATCCGTTTTGAGTATTTTGGGCCATTGCGGCCAGGGATTATTCTCAGCTCGCGTCGCTGCCGGGCAAGGCATAATTTCAAGTTGCGTGACACTGCGGCAGCCTTGTCTGATCGCGGTGCCAACACAGTCAGTGCCTGTATCGCCGCCGCCTATCACAATCACGTCTTTATCTGTGGCGGATATGGCAGGGTTGTGGCTGACTGTCGCGGTCTGCTGACTTTTATCAGGCAAGCTGTCGGGTTTCCCGATCTGGTTCTGATGATCCAGAAGCGCTTGTGTGTTGGCACGAAGAAAATCCATAGCAAAGTGAACCCCATCCAGTTCTCTGCCATCTATAGGCAGATCGCGGGGACGGGTCGCGCCGC
Source organism: Clostridiales bacterium (assembly GCA_007133255.1). Taxonomy (GTDB): domain Bacteria; phylum Bacillota; class Clostridia; order Saccharofermentanales; family UBA5734; genus SLHU01. The sequence goes on along the minus strand of SLMY01000133.1, from coordinate 5,755 downwards.
CACATAAAACAACCGCGTCATTGTCATCTTTCAGCTGACTAAGCGAGATGTCTAAACCCACTTCGCAGTTTGTTATGAACGTCACACCTTCGTCCCGCATCAGGTTTAAACGCCTGATAACGACAGACTTATCCAGCTTCATATTAGGTATGCCATACATAAGAAGTCCGCCGGCACGGTCAGCACGCTCGTAGATTGTAACCTGATGTCCGGCATGATTCAGCTGATCAGCACAGGCAAGCCCTGCCGGACCTGAACCCACAACCGCGACACGTTTCCCCGTTCGAACAGCAGGCGGCTTTGGTTTCATCCAGCCCATTTTCCAGGCTTTGTCAATAATGGAGCACTCGTTGAGCTTAATAGTGACCGCATCTCCATTCAAACCAACTGTGCAGGAGCCTTCACAAGGCGCAGGACAAACACGGCCGGTAAATTCCGGAAAATTATTCGTCTTCATGAGCCTGTCCATCGCCTGCTTCCACAAACCACGGTAAATCAGATCATTAAACTCCGGAATCAGATTGTTAATCGGACAGCCGGCTGCCGCCCCGGCGATCATCAGTCCCATGTGACAGTATGGAATGCCGCAGTCCATACACCTTGCTCCCTGGCATCTGGCGTCTTCTTCCGGCCATTCGCTCCGGAACTCCTGCCAGTCCCTGATACGGTCAAACGGTTGCCGATCTGGCGGCAACGCGCGTTTATATTCTAGAAACCCAGTTGCTTTTCCCATAGTAAATATTCCTGTCCTTTCAGTTTGCTATCAGTTACCGCTGACACGTGACAGATCACGATGATTAGCGCTGAAGGCTGCCATCAAGGCTTCTTCGCCACTCAAGCCCTGTTCTTTAACCGTGCTGATCGCTTCCTGCATCCGCCTGTAGTCCCTTGGCATTATCTTCCAGAATCTGGCAGCGACTTCTGGCCAGCTGGCCAGAACGGCCGCGGCATAGGTGCTGCCGGTATAATTAATATGCTTTTGAATCATCTGACGCACTTCATTTATCTCGGAAGGATCGTCAAGCGGCTCAATATCAGCCATTTCAGTATTACAGCGGTCACGGAAATGCCCGTCAGTATCGAGTACATACGCGATGCCGCCCGACATGCCGGCCGCGAAATTCCTCCCGGTTGGGCCCAGCACGACAACCCGGCCGCCTGTCATATATTCGCAGCCGTGGTCACCGACAGCTTCCACAACAGCCAGCAGTCCACTGTTTCTGACACAAAACCTTTCACCCGCGGCCCCGCGTATATAGGCTTCACCACTGGTGGCACCATAAAAGGCGACATTGCCAATGATGACATTATCTTCAGCGACAAACTGCGCTTTACGATGCGGCCTGACAATGATTTTCGAACCAGACAGTCCTTTGCCCAGATAGTCATTTGTGTCTCCCTCTATTCGCAAGGTCAGTCCTTTGGGCGTGAAGGCACCAAAACTCTGGCCAGCTGAACCAATAAAGGTCAGGCTGATCGTGTCTTCAGGCAGTCCGTCCGCGCCCTGTCGGCGGGTAATCTCACTGCCCAGCTGTGTGGCGGCCACTCTGTCAGTATTGCTGATATTAAGGGTCGCTTCTAACTTTCTGCCAGTGCGTATGCTGGATTCACATAAAGGCAGCAGCACATTCTGATCAAGCGAACGCTCCAGACCATGGTCTTGATCCATTTGACAATATCGGCTGACCTGACTGCCTGCCTCCGGCTGATGCAGCAAGCTCGACAAATCGAGCTTCTGAGCTTTCCAGCTCTTTATTTCTGCTGCCTGGACCAGGCGATCGGTTCTTCCAATCATTTCGTCAATTGTCCTGAAGCCAAGCCGCGCCATAATTTCACGCATTTCCTCGGCGATGAACAGCATAAAGTTCATCACATGTTCTGGTTTCCCGGTGAATTTACGCCGCAGCTCAGGGTTCTGCGTCGCGACCCCTACAGGGCAGGTATCAAGATTGCACACCCTCATCATGACGCAGCCAAGAGAAACAAGCGGCCCCGTGGCAAAACCATATTCTTCCGCGCCCAGTAAGGCCGCGATCACAACATCTCTGCCAGTCAGCAGTTTACCGTCTGTTTCCACACGGATGCGTCCGCGCAGATCATTAAGGACTAAAGTCTGATGCGTTTCAGCCAGACCCAGTTCCCAGGGAAGTCCGGCATGACGAATACTGCTGACAGGTGAAGCGCCCGTACCGCCATCATACCCGCTGATCAAAACAACATCGGCACGCCCTTTGGCAACACCCGCCGCGATGGTGCCAACACCAGCTTCAGAAACAAGCTTAACGCAGACTCTGGCCTTATTATTGGCGTTTTTCAAGTCATGAATCAGCTCAGCGAGATCCTCGATTGAGTAGATATCATGATGGGGCGGCGGAGAAATGAGGCCAACTCCTGGTGTGGAATGCCTGGTCCTGGCAACCCATGGGTATACTTTTCTGCCAGGCAGCTGACCGCCTTCACCAGGCTTAGCGCCTTGTGCCATCTTTATCTGAAGCTCCGTGGCGCTGACCAGATATTCACTGGTAACACCAAAACGCCCGGAAGCAACCTGCTTAATTGAGCTGCAGCGTGAATCCCCGTTTTCATCAGGGTTAAAGCGGTCAGGATCTTCACCGCCTTCACCTGTATTGCTTTTCCCGCCCAGCCTGTTCATGGCGATCGCAAGTGACTCATGGGCTTCCTTGCTGATAGAACCATAAGACATGGCACCTGTTTTAAACCGGCTGACAATCTGTTTTGCTGACTCTACTTCGTCAAGAGGCACAGGCTCAATACCTTCTTTGAAATTGAGCAGTCCACGCAATGTGCACTGGCGCCTGGATGCTTCATTCATCAAAGCACTATATTCCCTGAATAAGTTATAGTCTCCTGTCCGGACTGCCTGCTGCAGTTTATGAACCGATAAGGGATTGAATAAATGGTACTCACCTTGGCTTCGCCACTGATAATAGCTGCCTGATTCAAGTCCGGCATCGGTTTGATTTTTGTCAAAAGCCGCCAGATGCCTCATCTCACACTCTCGAGCGATCACGTCTAAATCGATGCCGCCAATGCGTGAGACGGTTGCTGTGAAGTACTCATCAATTATATCCTGACTGAGCCCTATCGCTTCGAAAATCTGGGCACCCTGATAGCTTTGGACGGTTGATATGCCCATTTTGGAAAGTATTTTTACTATACCCTTCACACCTGCTTTAAGATAGTTGGCTTGCGCCTGCAGCGGATCGATATTTGTCAGCAGCTGAAGATCAGACAGCTGCGCAATGGCATCGAGAGCGAGATAAGGATTAATGGCAGATATACCAAATCCAAGCAGCGCGGCGAAATGATGAACTTCGCGAGGTTCAGCAGATTCGAGTACCAGGCTCAAGCGCGTTCTGGTTTTCTGACGAATCAGATGCTGGTGCAGGCCGGAGCAGGCAAGCAGTGCCGGCATCGGCATCTGATCAGATGCTAATCCTCTATCTGTCAGAATCAGTATATTCACACCTTCATCTATTGCGCGATCAGCCTGCTCGAAGAGGCTTCTGAGCGCTTTTTGCAAACCTTCGCCTCCAGATAAGGCGGGGAAACCAATTGACAGCTCGCGCGAGGCAAACCCTTTATAGCTCAGGTTTTTAAGTCTGGCGATTTCAGAATTATCAAGCAGCGGGACCGGCAGCCTGATTCTCCGGCAATTCTCCGGCGTTGGACTGATCAGGTTGCCTTCAGTGCCAATCGTTACTTCAGTGGCCGTAATCAGTGTTTCACGAAGCGCGTCAATAGGCGGGTTTGTAACTTGCGCGAAAAGCTGTTTGAAATAGTTGTAGAGCAGCTGCGGTTTTTCCGACAAAACAGCGAGGGGAATATCAGTTCCCATTGATCCAAGCGGTTCTATACTGTCGCGGGCCATCGGCAAGATGATTGATTTCAAATCTTCATAGGTATATCCGAATCTTTTTTCTTCATGTTCTATTTCATCTGAAGAGATGGCAGCTTCGGGACTGTTCTGAGGAAGCTCAGTCAGTTCAATACGGTTATCATTCAGCCACTGTCTGTATGGGTGGGCAGCCGCTATTTTATGCTTCAGTTCGTCATCGGTGATGATGCGTCTGGCCTTGGTATCAATCAGCAGCATGCGGCCCGGACGCAGTCTTTCCCTGCGCAGAATATTTTCCGGAGCGATATCCAGAACGCCTGTTTCTGAAGCCAGAATCACCAGCCCATCTTTTGTCAGGGTGTAGCGGGATGGTCTGAGACCATTACGGTCCAGAATAGCCCCTACCTGCGTGCCATCGGTAAAAGCCATGGCGGCAGGTCCGTCCCAGGGCTCTATCAGATGGCTGTGATACTCATAAAGCGCTTTTATCTCGTCGCTCATACTCTCATGATGATGCCACGGCTCAGGAACCATCATCATAGCCGCGTGCGGTAAAGAGCGGCCGGCCAGAGAAAGAAATTCCAGACAATTGTCAAAAACAGCTGAATCACTTCCATCCGGGCTTAATACAGGCATCAGCTTATCAAGATCATCCTTAAATAAACTCGAACTGAGCATGGCCTGTCTTGCGTGCATCCAGTTTACATTGCCGCGCAATGTGTTTATCTCGCCATTATGAATCAGATAGCGATAAGGATGAGCTCGCTCCCAGCTTGGAAAGGTGTTTGTACTATATCGTGAATGCACAAGAGCAAGAGCAGATTCAAGATCAAGACTTTTAAGATCAATGTAAAAAGAACCTACTTGCTGTGCGGTCAGCATCCCTTTATACACAATTGTCCTGCAGGACAAACTGGCAAAATAGAAAGAATCTGATTCATCTGAGGCTTGTCCGGCAACCCAGTTCTCACAGCGTTTACGCAAAACAAACAGCTGTCTTTCCAGCGCCAGCAGATCTTTCTGGCTGTCCGGCCGCTGACTGCCAATAAAGACTTGTCTAATACAAGGCTGCGTGTTTTGAGCGACCTGACCAAGCGATGCCTTGTTAACGGGTAATGTCCGCCAGCCAAGCAGCAGTAGTCCCTGATCCTTTATGAAAAGCTCAATCTGGAGCTCATATTTTTTCCTGAGCACATCTTGCTGGGGCAGAAAAACCATTCCTACACCATATTCACCTGCCGGCGGTAATTCAATCCCCAGATACGGGCAGGTCCGGCGGAAAAATTTATCTGGAATCTGCATCAGCAGTCCAGCTCCGTCTCCCGTATTGTCCTCGCTGCCAGCTCCGCCTCGATGAGCGAGATTTTCCAGTACAGTCAATGCCTGCTCAACAATACGATGTGAACGAATGCCTTCAATATTAACCACAAAACCGATACCACACGCGTCGTGTTCAAAAGCAGGGTCATATAACCCTTGTTTTGCCGGTCTGTCTTTCTGGACGTTATACATGTTGGGTCCTCCTTCAATTGACTGCTGTTATGATGTCGGTTTTGAACTGTATTTCACGCAGATACTGTTTTAGTTATTCATAAATCAGAGCAAAAATGCAAGATTTAATTTATAAATTTCATTTTGATGATAAAAAAACGCACATTCAAAGGTTTACGACATTCTCCCTTGAAGTACGTTAATGACTGCTGTTCTGCTGGTTAACATCTATATAACAACACATTTAAGCAATAGTATATAGATAAAAACTGTTTGTGATGAGTATTATATCATGCGAAATAAAAGCAGGCAAGTACTAAGTTAAAGACTTGCCTGCAATTAAAAACAATACAGCTTGCAAATTATCGTGTATGACGTTTTTGGTGAAAGGACTAATGTCCTTGT
>SLMY01000261.1 GCA_007133255.1 Clostridiales bacterium | reverse complement strand
TTTGGCAGCCCGCTGTATCCGTCAGAGTACCAGAAAGCCCGCGATATGACTGAAGCGCTGACAGCCTGGATGGAAAACTGCTACAAGAATAAGCTTGTGCCCAGAACGCCGGAGGCGTTTTTCGAAGGCAGCGCTGATCAATAAAACGCGAACGGAAGCACCTGCGGCAATACTTTAAAGGAAACTTCTTTCTCCCTGAACAGTTCCCCGTCAGCGTTACCGGGAAGCGGACTGGCGCTGGCTTTGATCCGGCCGCTGACAGCGGAAAACATTTTCACAGCTGGTGAGCTGATATGCTCACCTTTTTTATATTTGGGGATCATGGTTAGTATTTTCGGCAAAGGCAGCGCGTCAACAATACAAATATCCAGACGGCCGTCATCGAGCCTGGCATCGGGCGCAGGATTAAAACCACCGCCATAAAACTGACCGTTGCAGACGGCGGCCAGAATAAAACAGCTGTCAGCTTCAAGCGTCTGCTCCTTTCCCTCCTGATTAATGATCGTCAACTCATAACGCATCAGGAACGATTTTTGAGTGAATAGCGCTGACAGTATTGAGACCGCGTATAAAAGAGAGCCCGGGAGGCGCAGTTTGCGATAATATTTAGTCGCATGCTCCTGGACAACACTATCAAAACCTAGTGAGAGAATGTTGATACAAACTTGATTATTAAATGAAAGCAGGTCGATCGGTTTAATACGCGGATGCGGCAGCTTTGGTATGAGCTCATCTAGTTTCAAAGTGCTCAGGGCGTTTTTGCAAAAATCATTTGATGTTCCTATCGGCAGGATGCCCATCACCGCTTTTGTTCCGTATAAGCCATTGACAACCTCATTCGCGGTTCCGTCGCCACCGCAGGCGAAAACGACAGCTCGCTCCTGATATCGCCGACCGGCCGCCGCCGCAGCTTCATTCGCATAGCCTTGATTCTTTGTCAGAATTATTTCAAAAGTGATCTGCGGATATTTTTGCAACGTCTGTTCAATTTGACTGATCATTTTCTGGCTCTGGCGCAGACCGGCCAGTGGATTGACAATAAATACGAAATGCCTGGGTTCAAGTATATGCTTTTGCTCAGCCATCACATCACCTATCCTTATCCTTTTCAGACAGCTGATCGTTAGCCTGTCGCGCGTCCTCATCCAGCAGGTCAATATTCCTGCCGGTCAGCTGCCGCCACTGCAGCTTTTTGTCTTGCATCAGCCGGTTGTTCTTGTCAACTTCAACCGGTCTTTTTACTTTTCTTGTTGTTGTCTTTACCATTTCCTGAAAACTGTACACATACTGCTTTATGGCTTTAAAAGAAGGCATTTTGCTGTTAACGTCACTGATCATTGTGTTCAGACGCTCCTGCAGCGTTGTCTCATCGATTGCCAGCGGGTCTGACATTTCCAGCGCTTCTTTATCAATCACAAATTTGGCGCTGATCACAACATCACCTTCTTCACTGTCTTCACCCCATACCAGTGATTCCTTAATGTAGTTATGCTGTCCGATCAGCTGTTCTATTTCTTCAGGAAAGACTTTCTTACCGGTTTTCAGCACGATCATCGATTTCAGACGCCCGGTAATTTTCAGCAGTCCTGATTCAGGCTCAATAAAACCCATATCTCCTGTATGCAGCCATCCATCGTGATCAATCGCTTCAGCTGTTGCCTCCGGGTTCTCATAATAGCCAAGCATAATGCTCTCGCCCCTGGCCAGGATTTCCCCGGTCTCACCCGGCTTATCGGCAAGAATAGCTACCGTTACGCCATAAAGTGGTTCTCCCACTGTCCCGGGCGAGAACACCTTCGTGTTACAGCCGCTGATAACCGGAGAAGCTTCCGTCAGGCCGTATCCTTCGAGGATCCTGATGCCAACAGCATCGAAAAAGCGAAGAATATCAGGGTCAACCGGCGCCGCGCCGCAAATACCTAATCTGAAGTGGCCGCCAAAAGCGTTAAGGATCTGCTTATATACTTTTCCGCGAAGATCAATGCCAACTTTTCTTAAAGTCTGTGTAACAGGAATCAGGCGATTCACCAGTTTATCCTTGCCGCTTTTTCTGAGCGCTGCCTGAACCTTGCCATAAAAATTACTAAACAGCAGCGGCACCCCGATCACCATCTCAATTTTATATTCATTCATGTTTTTCTGAATATACCGCAGACCGTCGCTCTCGTGAATCTGAGCACCTACATAAAGGGCCATATAAAGGCCGCATGTGTTTTCAAATGTATGGTGGAGAGGCAAGACAGACAACATGCGGATACCCGGGGGTAATGTAACCACCGCGGCCAGCCCCTGGATATTAGCGCAAATATTACGATGACTGAGCATCACTGCCTTTGACGCGCTTGTCGTTCCCGAAGTAAATAAGAGACTGGCAAGAGCGCCGGAATCAATCGTTATCTCACTGTATGAGGTATCGCCCTGGCTGATCAGCTGATACCCGCTGTTAAGGCAGGTATCAAAAGAAAGAAAACCGGCTGCTGAAGTTTCGCTGCTATTTTCAGCTAAGCTGTGACCCGATATGCCAGCCTCGCTTTGTACGGTTTTCTGCCATAATGGCCGCTCAGCCGCTTTCACCAGTTCCGGCCGCAGGCAGATACAGAACCGCAGATCCCGCAGTTTTTTTGCTGCCTCATTCGCGACCAGCTGATAACTGGCATCATAAAACAAAGCGTCAACTTTGCCTCTTGATAAAAGATCAATCAGCTCATCCTGCGGCAGCATGCTGTCTATCGGTACAACAACGCCCGCGCCATTGATGACAGCCGCGTGTGCGACGCACCAGGCATATGAATTAGCGCCGACAACCGCGATACGGCTGCCCTTCAGGTTAAGATTCAGCAGGCTGGTGCCAAGGGCTTTATAATCTGACAGAAAATCACTGTAGGTTCTGACCTGAATGTCCTCATCAACAGGAGACTGCCTGAAACGAAATGCCGGCATATCCTTGTATAAGGCGACTGACTGCTCAATCATCTCACGCAAATTGTCAAATGACCGAACCGGATAATATTTTTTACCTTCAACTTGCTGCATATAGTACCTGCTATGCTTCCTTGCTGCCAGGCAGTTTCTTATGCCTGAGCTGCTCATCAATAAAATCAACAATTTCCTTGATTGTTCTCAAAGCTTCAATTTCTTCATCAGATATACGCAGATGATAATAAGATTCCAGTTCAATCACAATCTCAAACAAAGCTAAAGAGTCAAGATTGAGATCGTGCATGAGTGACGTATCCGGTGTCAGTTCTTCTTTATCTTTGCCAGATAGTTCCGCGATTGTCGAGATCACTTTCTTTTGTATCTTCGCCATGGTTTGATTATCTGCCATTTTCATTCCTCCTGTTGATCGGCTGTGTTATAGCGATGATATTGCTCACCGACAAAGTCAGATATAGCCATAAGTGTATCCAGCAAAACCTGTCGCTGTTTTTCATCAAGCGGATGGATGAGCCGGTCAACCAGAAGGGTGTGAAATTTATTATGCATCCTGTACGCCAGCTTTCCCTTTTTGGTCAGACTGATTCTGACAACCCGCCGATCTTCAGAATCGCGACGCCGCGCGACATATCCCTTGCGTACAAGCCGATCAATCGCGACTGTCAATGTGCCGGTTGTAATGCCAAGCGTCGCGGCTGTCTCACTCATAGTCCGGGCCTCATAAAGACCAATGCCCTCCAGCGTATGCATTTCAGCAACCGACAAATCACTGAACGTACCTTTGCTGAGTGCTTTTTCCTCAGTAACAAGGATTTTGTCGTATATATCCAATAGTAAAGTGTTTACTTTCTTCTCATAGTCGTTCATGCTGGTCTGCCTCCCTGAGGACATGATCTAATGGCTGCATAACAATTTTTCAGCTAATGCTTTGATTTACCAAGTAATAAGATAACTATTTTGTTAGTTTATCGCTCCTGCCCGTTTTTCGCAAGCCTGACAAATGGTCTAAGGGGTTCATAGAATTGTTGTGGAATATGACCTGCGGCGCGTATGCCTTCATTCAGATAAGCAACCGAATCAAGCGAACCATGCTGCCGCATATAATGGAGCCAGCTTGTTTTCTGATAGGGTATCAACAGGCTGACTGAAACCTGGCGGCTCACATTGAATTGTCTTATTTTCTCTATCAGCTTGTCCAGGCCTTCACCTGTTTTGGCTGATAGCGTGATCATCTCCTCGTCTGGCCGCCCCTTATTTCGTGCCATGTTCTGAAACAGTTTTTTCTGAGGCAAGTCAAGCTGATCGATCTTATTAAAGATGATGATTCTTCGCTTCGAGGAAGCCTCCAGATCAGCCAGCAGCTGATCAACCGTTTCCATCTGCTGCTCTAAATCGGGATCACTAGCATCAACCACTTGCAAGATGGCGTCGGCCTGCCGGACTTCTTCAAGTGTTGAATGAAACGCGTCGATGAGATGATGCGGCAGTTTGCGGATAAAACCGATCGTGTCGACCAGAAGGACATCACGCTGATCAGAAAACTGCAGTCTTCTGACTGAAGGATCGAGCGTCGCGAAGACCTGATCCGCGGTAAACAGATCTGATTGGCAGATGCGGTTAATCAGGGTTGATTTGCCAGCGTTTGTGTAGCCGACAACCGCGATCACTGTATTCGCTTCGTGCTGCCTTTTTCGCCTTAGCTGTTCGCGATTCAGACTGACTTTTGTCAACGCTTTCTGTAAAGACGCGATTTTACGATAAATATGACGCCTGTCGGTTTCCATTTGTGACTCACCTGGTCCGCGGGTGCCAATACCACCGGCCAGTCTGGACATAGCCTGGCCCTGGCCGGCCAGATGACTAAGCTGATACTGCAGCTGGGCCATCTCTACTTGAATTTTACCCTCACGTGTCACAGCTCGTCTGGCAAAAATATCAAGAATCAGCATCGACCGGTCAATTACACGGCAATCAGTTTCCTGTTCTATATTGCGCATTTGTGAGCCTGACAGTTCATCATCACAAATGATCAGATTGATATCTTTATGCTGACTCATCTGCTTTATCTCCTGAAGTTTGCCGCTGCCCATATAGGTCGCCGGTTCAGGATGTTTTCGGTTCTGAAGAACAATCGCTTCTACACTGGCGCCGGCAGCTTCTGCCAGCTCAGCCAGTTCCTCCAGTGAACGCTCCGCTTGTTCCTGCTCATCCTTTGTCGATCCTGTGCACAAACCCACACAGATCGCCTTCTCTGCTTTTTCAGTCATGTACGCCTCCATCATTCTTAAGGTTTATAGCCGCTATAAATATTTTATATGATGCGAGTTCCATATAAAAAGGAAGGCAGCCGCTTTTTGACATTAATAAACCCCACATCAGCCAGATGATAATCTTACGTTTCCATTATTGCCACTAGTCAGAAACACTTTTTTATATATAATAATATTATGCTGTTTCTTATCCTTAATTATAACACACGACATCCATAACAATGAACCAGACTCATTTCACCATGGAGGTGTCAGATGCCGGTTGAAAGCTATCATGAAAATGCGGACAGAAAACAAAACCCTGATCAGGATTTGAGCCAGCAGATTCTTGGCTTGATGTTGAAAAGATTTCGCTTTATAGTTGGGATTTCACAAAACACAGTGGCGCTGATCGCCGGAACAGACCCCTCCTATCTAAGTGATATTGAAAGAGGTCAATCAAAAATCAGTATGAGCAAACTGCAGGAAATCTGTTTAGCTCTTGATATTGAAGAGTCGCATCTTCTTGAGCTATGCCGTTTGATCCAGCAATCTGCTGAATTTGAACATCCTGAAAGATTACAATAAGGTGCTGCTCATATCTGTTTTTGTCATATGAGCCAGGGTTTGGCGCAAGATCACTTATTCAGCCGTATTAAGGACCGGAGATATTAGCTCAGAAACTTGAATCCGCGCCTTTTTCATGTGAAGAGGCCAGGTCATCTTCATTGGGGGCGGTCAGAACGATTTTATTATCTGCCAGTTCCGCCTTAACCATTCTGCGGCCTTTAACACCGATCTGTTCCAGATATTCACGCGGGATCTGCAGGCGGCCGCTGCGGTCAAGGACCACAAGCTCTTCATGCGACTGTTCTGATTCATCCTGCTCATGACCGACTTCTTCAAGCGATTCAAGGTTTTTCATCTTTTCCAGATAGCTTTGCCGCAGCAGCAGTTCGCTGCTTGTACGGCCGTCACGAATGGCCACAACACGGCCAACCTGCCTGGAAAGCTGTCGGTCATGCGTTACAATCACAATGGTCAGATTCATCTCCCTGTTCAGACTGCGAAAAAGATCAAAGATCATACCGGTTGTCGTCTGATCAACCGAACCAGTCGGTTCGTCGGCCAGCAGCAGACTCGGATTATTCGCCAGTGAGATCGCGATCGCGACACGCTGCTGCTCACCTCCCGACAGCTGATGCAGCTTATTATGTTTTCTGCTGCCGAGCCCCACTGTCTCAAGCAGTTGTGTCGCGCGTTCCCGCCGTTTTTTGGCCGAATTTATCACCAGCGGTACTTCTACATTCTGCAGAGCGGTTAAGAAGGGAATGAGGTTGCGGGCGTTATTCTGCCAGACAAACCCAACTGTCCTTCTCTTATAATCAATCAGCTGGCGGTCATTTAATTTGAGAAGATCATGGCCATCTACAAGGAGCCGGCCGGCAGACGGGCGATCAAGACCACCCAGCATATTCAGCAGGGTTGATTTGCCAGAACCGCTATTACCGATTATAGCCATCAGCTCGCCCCGCTCAACATTAAGATCTAATCCCTGCAGTGCCAGCACCTCAAAGTCGCGTGTTTTATAAATTTTAACCAGATTTTCGCATTCAATCATGGTTCACACCTCCATTATCGAGTGAAAAAACCAGATCAGCTACTTCCATCATGTTGGGATCGTGTGTCGTCATCACGACAGTCTGTCCATGATTTTCAGCCAGCGACTGAAATAAGCTGACCACTTGCAGGCCCATACTGGTATCAAGTTCACCTGTAGGTTCATCCGCGAATAAAACAGTCGGATGATGAGCGATCGCTCTGGCAATCGCGACTCGCTGCTGTTCGCCTCCTGAAAGCTCTTGAGTCCGGTGCTTCATTCTCTTATCCAGTCCTACCAGTTCCAAAACTTCCTCGGCTCTCTCTCTTCGCTTCTTCGGCTCAAAACCAGCGACACGAAGCGCGAACTCAACATTTTCAAAAGCGTTCATTGTCGCGATCAAAGCGACAGACTGAAAAACAAAACCCATACGCAGCCGTCTGATCTCATCACGCTTATGATCGCTGATATGAGTAATATCGTGGCCATCAAAATAAACATGACCATCAGTCGGGCGGTCCAGCGCGCCCAGCAGATTGATCAGGGTTGTCTTTCCCGATCC
>SLMY01000207.1 GCA_007133255.1 Clostridiales bacterium | reverse complement strand
TTTTGAGCGGTTGAGAATTCTCATTCGCATGACTATTTTTGGCTTATGATCGACCTATTTGGTATTTCTATTATATTTCAATTATATCAGTATGCATAACTGAAAAAAACTTCCAGCCTGGTTAGCGAGCTAAGCGATCCTGAACTGCTGGCCAACAGTTGTACCTTCAGCATGATTGAGAAAAAACAGATTTATTTGAGACTATGATATAAGTGAGTGTTCGGATTGGTCATCTAGTGGTATAATTGTATATCTGCGATACTTTATAGACTATTCCTTAATCCAATAGAAGGAGAATTTTTAATGGATGATTTCAATCAAAATAACAGACCCCAGATGCCGACAATTCCAGCGGGCGTCATAAAAAAAGTAGTGATCGCTGTCATTGTCATTGCGATCCTGGCTGCCGGGTCTACTATGTTTTACACGGTCCAGGAGCAGGAGCATGCTGCCATTTTGACATTTGGCCAATTAACACATGAACAGGTGGATGCCGGGCTTTATTTCAAAGCTCCTTATGCAATCCAGCAAATCGTCAAAGTACCGGCGAAGCTGACTCAGAAAATAGAAATTGGTTTTCGTACTTTAGGTGATGGAACCATTGTTTCTGTGGATGATGAAGCGCTGATGATCACTGGTGACGAAAATATCGTTCATGCAGACGCGATCGTGGAATGGCGTATTAGTAATGTAAAAGATTATCTTTACAATATTTCCGATGGAGAACAGTTTCTTCAAAATGCGACTACGGCTTCAATTCGAAGTGTTATCGGTTCGGCTAATCTGGATTTTGCCATAACAGATGGTAAAACTGAAATTGAAGCCAGAGCGACCGACCAGCTGCTCGAATTGCAGGAACGATACCAGTCCGGAATCCACATTATTGCCTTGCGTTTTCAGGATATCGAACCGCCCAGCGGTGAGGTGCAGGCTGCATTCAAAGATGTAACCGATGCCAGAGAAGAGCAGAATACAAAGGTGAATGAAGCCCGTCGTTACCAGAATGAACGCATTCCGGTTGCCCGCGGTGAGGCACAGGCCTTGCTTGAGGCGGCAGAAGCAACAAAAGAGGCAAGAATTTTCAGCGCGACCGGTGACGTAGCCCAGTTTAACGCTATTTATGCTGAGTATCAGAACAACCCTGATATTACTGAGTATCGACTGGTGATGGAAACACTTGAACTGATCTATCCAAATGCCAAAATCATTATAACGAATGAGGACAGTAACACGGTTCAGTATCTTCCTTTGAATGAATTACTGAATCAGGCGCGGGGGGGTGTCACACAATGAAAAAGAAAGGCAACAAATTAGTGTTGATTGCTGCTTTGGTGTTCGTGGTGGCTATTCTGCTGTTAAACGCGCTTTTTGTCGTTAAAGAGGGTGAGTTTCGCGTTGTGCTCCGCTTCGGCGAAGCGATACGGATTTATGATGAACCTGGACTGCAGGTGAAAATTCCCTTTATTGAGTCCAGCTCAACTTTACCAAAATACCAGATGATATACGATAGCGCGGCAACCCCGATTTTGACATTGGATCAGAAGCCGATTATTGTCGACAACTATACGGTCTGGAGAATTAGCGATGTCCAGCAGTTTTTAAGAAGCCTGCAGACAATCAATTCCGCGGAACAACGACTGGATGCGGCTGTTTATAACGCTGTCCGCAGACGTTTATCCGCTACAGAGTACGGTGATATCATCAGCGCTGAAACCGCCAGAGGCAACTTAAACGATGAAATACAACAAGAAGTCAGACTTGCGATGGAGGGCGGCAACACTGGTATAAAAATCATCGATGTCCGCATCAAACGAACTGACCTTCCGGAGGAAAACAAACAAAGTGTTTATAACCGTATGATTTCAGATCGAAGATCAATTGCGGCTAGTTATCTTTCACAAGGTGACGAAGAAGCGCGCCGCATTACATCAGCAGCCGATCGCACTGCCAATATTATCATTTCTGAGGCGGATGCCGAGGCCAAGCAGATCATGTCGGAAGGTGAACAGGAAGCAGCCCGAATCTATAATGAAGCCTACGGAGCGGATCCGGATTTTTACAAATTATATCGCCAGCTCGAAAGCTATAAAATCTCCTTTGACGGAGACCCGGTCATTATGCTGCCGATCAGTTCGCCTTATGCGCGGCTGCTGATGGGTTTAAGTGAGCAGGAGCAGCAAAGTCCTGAAGAACCATCAACTTTGCCGGAATTGACTGAGCCACAGGAGTGAGATCATAGGCGCGTCCGATTGCGGATATAGTGCTGTAATTTACACTTAGCAAGTTAATTAAACCTCGAGAAGACTGCCTAAAAGTTTTCTCGAGGTTTTTTATCGGGTCCCGGTGTCATATCGGAAGAAATCTTTTCGCAGGCTGGAAATAGATCCTATCTGTCCTCTTCTGTTCAATAACATTTTAATTTCCGGCTTAACACCGGTTATTCTCAGTGCGGGCAGGCTAAAAACTAAAAAATATTCAGTCATGAGTGATATAATGTTAGAAAATCCAAACATTTCGGAGTGGAGGATAAATGGATGGAGCTTTCGATTACAACGAAACTGTCTGATCATCTGACACCAAAACCAGCTGCCGATACAGAGCTTGGGTTTGGCCAGATTTTCACTGATCACATGTTCACTATGGATTATAGCCGGGAGTCGGGCTGGCACAGTCCTCAGATCGTTCCGTACACTTCGCTTGAGCTTGACCCCTCCACGATTTATCTGCATTATGGCCAGGCTGTTTTTGATGGTCTGAAGGCATATCGGACACCTGACGGCAGTATCAATTTGTTTCGTCCAATGCTCCATCTGGAAAGAATTAATACCTCCAGCAAGCGGATGGTTATCCCCCCGATTGATCCGGCTTTCTGTCTGAAATGTCTCAAAGAACTGCTGCAGGTTGAAAAGGACTGGGTTCCGGACAGACCCGGCTGCTCGCTATATATACGGCCCTTTATAGTCGCCATGGATCCATGTCTCATCGTCCGGCCCTCCGTCACCTACAGATTTTTTATCATCCTTTCGCCTTGCGGCTCTTATTATCCGCAGGGAATGAATCCAGTCAGCATTTTTGTTGAAACCGAATATGTACGGGCTGCCCGAGGCGGATCAGGCCAGGCTAAAACACCCGCTAACTACGCGGCCAGCCTGATTGCCCAGAACAAAGCAAAGACTGCCGGCTGTGTTCAGGTATTATGGCTGGATAGCGTTCATCGCCGTTATATTGAAGAGATCGGTTCCATGAACGCTTTTTTTGTAATTGACGGTAAACTTGTCACACCTGAACTAAACGACAGCATTTTGCCAGGCATCACCCGGCGAACCGTCCTTGAACTAGCCCGGGATATGGGCTTTAGATGCGAAGAACGCCAGATTGCCATAGATGAACTCTGCCATCTGGCAAAGCAGGGCCATGTCAGCGAGATGTTCGGCTCAGGAACAGCCGCGGTTATCTCACCTGTGGGTGAACTGCGTTACCAGTCAGAGCGCATTGTTTTTAATCAAGGAAAAACAGGTAAAGTAACGCAGCTTTTTTATGACACAATCACCGGCATCCAGTACGGCCGTACCCCAGATCCATATGGCTGGACAGAAAAGGTCTGATCTATTGGACGGACGCAGTCCATTCTTCGGGCGGCCCCGGCAGGAACAGAGAGTCGTCTCTAACAGACAGCTGGTTCGCATAAGACAGGGTCTGCTCGTCATCAGCTGCTTCTAATGGCAACTAGCTGCTTGATGGCAGCCCTCTTGGATCTTCGTTCTCAGGCGTTACATCTGCTGTATGCATGTACCACTCCAGCATACGTGTTTCCATATCTGTCCGTACCGAAGCATATTCCGGATTATTATAAACATTATTTAATTCCCGCGGATCCTTTGTTAAATCATACAGTTCATTGACGCCAGCAGTACGCTTTATCAATTTATAATCCATTGTGCGCATCATCACTGCTCTGCATACGCTTTCAGGATGCTCCTGCTGCTGCAGTCCTTTAGGCCAGTAAATATGCGTTTTGTCACGGGGAATATCATATTCGCCCCATCGTCCTTCAAAGCAGTGCGTTTCATGCCGATCATATCCACCTTCAGCAAACACTGCCCGTTCCGGATGACCTGGCTGGCCTTTTAACTGCGGAACTAACGACTGCGCAAAATGGCTGTGTCTTGCTTCTATCCCTTCTAAATCAAGAACTGTAGCCATGATATCAAATAATTCCACTGGCTCTTTAACTACATGGCCCGCTTGATTCCCAGGTGAACGAATCAGGAGCGGCACCCTGGTCAGCGTATCATCCAGCCCGCTCGGCCATTTTTCAACCAACCCATAGTCACCGGCCCAATCTCCATGATCAGAAGATACGATTAAGGTCGTTTCATCAGAAAGCCCTGTCTCGTCCAATACGCTGAGAAGCTGGCCCAGTACCCAGTCCATATAGCTGTTCATACCCAGATAGATCGCCTGGATCTTTTCTAAAAATCCCTCGGGCAGTTCATCCAGCCGCCTGTATTGTTGAATTAACTTGAAAAAATCAGGTTTATTCGAGTGTTCAGCCGGACGCAGCGGCGGAATATCCTGCGGATCGTACAGGTCATGATATGGCTGCGGCGCCGCATAAGGCGCATGAGGCAGCGACAAAGGAAGATAAAGCAGGAAAGGCTTGTCATCTTTTTTTCGCGAGCGCAGGAAATCGATGCCGCCTTGCACATTCCTCATATCGCCAGTTTCTTCAGCTGTTCCGGGAAAAGGGTCATATCGAAAACTAAAGTATCGCGGGTCATTCTTATCATAAGGATTCGGTCCTGCATGACCACCCGCCCTATGACCATAATGATCGACACATTGAGAAAAACTCTCCTGTGCATACAGGTCATTTTTGCCATACCACTCAATATGAAAGCCAGCTTCTTTTAAATATTTAAATAAACTAGGCTCATGAGGCCGCAGCAGATGCCATAATGTACGATGTCCGGAAACATGAGGATACCAGCCCGTCATCGCGCTGCACCTGGAAGGTGAACAGACTGTATGCTGTACATGGCACTGGTCGAACCTTACACCCTCCTTTGCGATTCGGTCATAATGCGGCATCTCTACAAGAGGATGTCCATAACAGGAGACACTTTCCGCACGCATTTCATCGGCCATAAACAATATGTAATTCATTATTCCCTCCCATTTTAGTTTTAAAACCGCACCAACAACAACCGGTTGTGCAAGGACTATCTGCGCTGCCTGATGCATATGGTCAATTAATAGTCTGTACGATAGCCTTTATTCATTATACTGTTAATTCGAAAGAAGAAACAAAATTAATGTACGGCAGGCCAGCTGCTATGCTGTATAATAAACTGAAACAGAGAATATACTGATGAGACAGGAGGAATGAATATGAATAAACTTCGAATTGGCATTATTGGGACAGGCGGTATTGCCCGCAAGCATGCACAGGCATTGCTGGCTATTCCGGAGGTGGAACTGGTTGCCGGTGCTGATATCGTTCCAGATAAGGCACGGGCTTTTCTTGATTCATTTGATCTGCCGCAGGCCGCGGCTTTTAATTCTCATCAGGATTTGCTCAAGCTTGATCTGGATGCTGTTAGTGTCTGTACTTATAACTCTACCCATAAGGAATGTGTGGTCGACGCGCTGGCTGCCGGCTGCCATGTGCTTTGTGAGAAACCCATGTCCATCACCCTTTCGGAAGCGGTTGCCATGCGTCAGGCTGAACAGGCCAGCGGCAAGATTCTTTCGATTGGTTTTCAGCCACGCTACGATATCAATACCCAAAAAGTAAAAAGCATCATCAGCGGTGGTGATCTGGGTAAAATCTACTATATCCAGACCGGAGGCGGAAGACGCCGCGGTATTCCAGGCAGAACATTCATTAACAAAGAGCAGGCCGGTGTAGGTGCCCTGGCAGACATTGGCTGCTACGCGCTTGATTTTGCCCTGAATTCGATCGGGTATCCGCGTCCGTTGACAGTTTCTGCTTATGCCAGCAATTATTTTGGGACCAATCCGAAATACTATCCCCTGGCTGACCAGTTTCAAGTAGATGATTTTTCAGCAGCCTTTATCCGTCTTGAGGGCGATATTGTCCTTGACTTTCGTATGTCCTGGGCGATGCATATGGATACAACCGGCGATTTTCTCTTTCTGGGTACAGATGCCGGTCTCAAGGTTCGCCAGCCACACATGAAATGGTGGGGCGGTGCCTGGGATGGACCGATTGGCGAAATATTCTACATGCACGACCAGTTCGGTGTTCCAACTGAAACCCCTGTTCCACTGGCGGAAAACCAGGGTGCCGATTTATTCCAGAAAAAAGTGCAGGCCTTTGTGGATGCCGTGATAACAAACGGTCCGGCTCCGATCCCCACCAGCCAGATTATTTATAATCAGGCGATTATTGACGGCATTATCCGTTCATCCTCCGAGAAAAAAGAAGTCACGATAGAGATCCCTGAACTTTAACTTCTTTATGTACCCGGTACCATTTCGGAAGTATCTTTGTCCGCACCCCCGGGTACCCTATTAGAATCTTTCGCAATCGCGTCATCTGGTGTAAACTTTAGATGAGCCAGAGTGCGTTTTTTAGTTTGATCAATCCCTTATTATAGTAAAAGTTAGATATATGACTCTTTATATCTAACTTTTGATTAAGCAAACAGACGCCATTAAGCATTTGATTAAAAGGCTGAGTAGAACAAAAGAGAGAAAAGACGAATAACAAACAGAAAGAGGCGTTTTCATGAATGCTTCAATGATGATCGTATTTGGACTTCTGCTGTTCACAATTCTGATGTTAATTCTAGACATTATCCGGATTGACCTGATAGCCATATTAGTCATGCTCACCTTAGGTTGGACCGGAGTTTTAACGGCGCAGGAGACTTTCTCAGGATTTTCCAGCAACGCGGTGATTGCCATGATTGCCGTTATGATGATGAGCCACGGGTTATCCAAAACCGGTGTTATAGACCGGTTGTCGCAACGGATCGTGGAAAAAGTTGGCTCGGGAAAAAAGTTGATTGTGTTGTCTGTTTCGTTAATTGCCGGAATTTTGTCTGGCTTCATGATTACTGTTGGCGTGGCGGCTATTTTCTTACCGGTGGTACTGCGGATTTCACGAAAACAGAAAATACCGGCCTCTGATTTAATGATTCCCATGGGATTTGGATCCATTCTGGGAGCAAACCTGACCATGGTGGGATCGGCACCACTGATTGTTTTAAATGATTTGCTCATTGGTGAAAACATGAACAGCTATGGGCTGCTGGCTGTATTCCCGGTGGGAGCGGCTCTTCTTATATCTGGATTACTTTATTTCTGGATTTTAGGAGACACGATCCTGCCTCAAAGAAAAAATCGTCTAGAACAATCATATCAGGAAAAATTAATGAATCAACTCGATTTGTGCCGTAATATTGAGATCTATCAAATACCGGCGAATTCACCGCTTCATGGAAAAACGGTTGAGGATTCCGGAATATGGAAAGAGTACAACCTGCATTTGCTGGGTATTAGTGACAATGAGGGGGCAACAGATGCTCCATGGC
>SLMY01000156.1 GCA_007133255.1 Clostridiales bacterium | reverse complement strand
TGACCGTTCTTAAGGAAATGATCGCTTTGCTGCCAGCGGAGAGCACGGTTTATTTCGGGGATACCGGGCGGACACCGTATGGCAGCAAGTCGTCAGAGACAATTATCAAATACGCGCTGCAGATTGCCCGTTTCCTGCGGGCACAGCATATAAAAATGCTGGTTATCGCCTGTAATACTGCCAGCGCCAGGGCGTATCAGGCAGTTTGTGAGCTGATGCAGATACCGGTTGTTGAAGTGATCACACCTGGCGCGCAGGCAGCTGTGCAGAGCACAGTCAACAGGAAAATCGGGGTCATCGGTACCCGGGCGACGATTGAAAGTGACGTGTATGTTGATGCCATTCGGCGTTTCGCCGGTCCGGATATGTCCATTAACCAGCAGGCGTGTCCGCTTTTCGTCAGCCTGGCGGAAGAAGGCTGGTGGCATCATGAAGTGACCCGCCAGATCGCCGATGTTTATCTGCAGCCGCTGAAACAGGCACAGGTTGATACTTTAGTTCTCGGCTGTACCCATTATCCGCTGCTTAAAGATATCATCGCTCAAAGTGCCGGGCCTGCCGTAACCCTGGTGGACGCGGCGAACCGTGTATCTAAGCGTGTTCATGATGAGCTGGCGGCTCATGGCCTGATGAACCAGTCAGATCAGACGGGAAACCATGTTTTTTATACCAGTGACAGTATCACGTACTTTCAGAAGCTTGGCAGCCTGTTTCTGGGCCGCCCGATTCACGAAGTAGAGCGAATTGATATTGAGCGGTTTTAGCCGCTGTGATCGTTTTATGTTACTGAAGGCAAAACAACAATCTGTTATGCTGTAGGAGAGGGCTTTTATAATATGAAATCCAATGTGATGTTAAAAATTGAAGGTCGCCAGTGGAACGATAGCGAAGAACCGCAGTCAATCCGTCTGATGACTGAAGGCCAGTTTTTTCGGCGTGAAGATGCTTGGTATGTTGTTTATGACGAAAGTTCGGCAACCGGTATGGAAGGTACAGTAACAACCATGTGTGTCGCGGATGACGGTTCAGTTAATCTGTCAAGAGAAGGCAGCCATGAGATGAACTTGTATTTTCTGTCCGGACGAAGGCATATTACCCGAATGGAAACACCCTATGGCGATCTGGATGTTGAGGTTTATACAAGTCTGGTTAAATCGGATCTGAATAAGAAGGGCGGGTTTATCCAGCTGGGATATACGATAGATTTGAACAAGCGGGAGAGACTGAATACCCGTCTGAATGTTGAAATCAAGCTGATCAATTAGCTAATTTGCTGTTTTATGGTTTGATTTGCTGATCAGGTGTTGACAGTCAGGCCATTCTGATAGATAATATTGTTCGCGTCTGTGGAGGTGTATTATGCAAGTCAGAACACAATCCATATCGCGCGCGGAAGGCGCTTTTCTGGATATTGACCTGGAAATCAGCCAGGAAATGCTGCCGATAGCCTTTGAAGGATATGTTTTTAAAGATCATCTGACTTTAAAAGGCAAGCTGGTCAATGAAGGCAATCGCCTGTACAGGCTCAGTGCCACGTTACATGTAAATTTTGAAGGTGCATGTGCACGCTGTCTGGAACCTGTGCGGACTGGCCTTGACATTGATATTCGCGAGATTTTCGCTCCAGCGGGGCATGAGTATCTTGAGCGTTTAAGCAAACAGGCTGAAGAAACACATGTTCCTGACGAATCGATATATGAGTACCAGGGACATATCATTGATTTTGAACAGGCCGTCAGAGATAATATTGTTCTGGCGCTGCCGCCGCGAATAGTTTGCCGCAGTCAGTGTAAAGGGCTATGCCCGACGTGTGGACAGAACTTGAATCACAAGCAATGCGATTGCTCGGTTGACAACCCGGATGAAAAGGTTAAATCACCGTTTGATCGTTTGAAAGAACTGCTGTAGGGCGTAGGCTCTGCGCACAACATGGAGGTGTAGAGGAATGGCAAATCCAAAACGCAAATGGTCGAAAGCGCGGACAGCCCGGGCCCGTTCGAACTGGAAACTGAGTGTACCGGGTCTGGTCGAGTGCCCGCAGTGTCATACAAAGAAGATGCCGCATAAAGTCTGCAAGACATGTGGTTATTATAATGGCAAAGTGGTTGTACAGTCCGAAGAGCAAGATTAAACAATCGGATTAACCGCGACAGGATACGGCATAGATTGTTTAGCAGCGGGGATGCAAGATCAGACTCGCTGCTTTTTGCTGATTGAAAAGAAAGGAGGCAGGGCGTGATGGACCGGCAGGTAGATAAGCTAAAACACCAGGGGCATGTGATTATACATGTTGCGGAGAAGAGTATAGCCGAGGAACTGGGTCTTAAACCCGGTGATCGCGTTCTGTCACTGAACGGCAAGACAATCATCGATGTTTTTGATTTTCATTTCTGGCAGCTGAGTGAGCAGCTGATCCTGGCGGTACTGACAGCTGAAGAGGAATTGATTGAGTTCGATATTGAAAAAGACGCAGATGAAGGATTGGGGCTCTCATTTTCAGATGATATGCTGGGTGATTGCCGCACGTGTCATAATAATTGTGTCTTCTGCTTTATTGACCAGCTGCCTGAAGGCATGCGCTCATCGTTGTATGTTAAAGATGATGATCTTCGCATGTCCTTTCTGAATGGCAACTATGTGACTTTAACCAATATGCCTGACCAGGAACTGGATAGACTGATCGCGTATCGTCTGTCTCCCATGAATATATCGGTCCATACAACAGATCCGGATTTGCGCCGCCTGATGATGCGCCATAAACAAGCAGGTGACCTGATGCGGCGTCTGCGGCGGATCGCGAAGGCCGGATTAAGTATAAACGCTCAGATCGTCTTGTGTCCCGGTCTTAATGATGGCAGCGCGCTTGAAAAGACCTTGGCAGATCTTGTTTCATTAGGACCATCTCTTGGCAGTGTGGCAGTTGTTCCGGTTGGACTGACCCGTTTTCGCCGGCAAAAAAAACTGTATCCATTGATTCCGGTCAATCAGCAGGTCGCACGCGATACACTGGCAATCATCAATAAATGGCAGTCAAGGCAGCTGGAATCAAGCGGCAGCCGCACCATATTCGCTGCTGATGAGCTCTATCTGACCGCAGGCGAGCCGCTGCCATCCATTGAGGCTTATGAAGATTTTCCGCAGCTTGAAAACGGTATCGGTATGTCGGTACGAACATTAGACCAGATAAAACGAGACATAGAATCTGTCCGGACACAGACTCTGAAGGCACAGCAAAAGGGTCAATCAGCCCACCCAGTTATACTGGTGACAGGGACAGCGTTCGCGCCGCTGCTGGGTGACACGGCAGCGCAGATACGAAGCCGGCTGAATATACCGGTGTCAGCAGCAGCTATTAAAAATGACGCTTTAGGCCATACCATCACAGTGTCTGGTCTGCTGACAGGCTCCGATATTATTAGCCAGATGACAGACATCTTATCAAAGCTGCGTCGGGAAACGGGCCAGGCCGGCAGTCTGGTTTTGCCGTCAAATCTGCTCAGAGCCGGCACAGAAACCTTGCTTGATAACCTGACAGCCGCTGACATCAGCCGCCAGTTGAACGTTTCGGTGGAAGTCTGCGCGGCTGATGGCCGCGGACTGGTTGATACAATCTGCCGTCTGGCAGGCCGAATCGTGTATGATGAAGCCAGTGATGCTGTCACCCTATCTGGACCGGAAGGAGAATCAGATCATGAGTAAACCGATCGTAGCCGTTATCGGCAGACCTAATGTTGGTAAATCAACTTTTTTTAATGTGCTGGCCGGCGAACGTATCTCTATTGTTGATGATACACCCGGCGTGACCCGAGACCGTGTCTATGCTGAATCTGACTGGCGCGGGCGACGGTTCTCGATTGTTGATACGGGAGGCATAGAACCAAACACGAATGACTCGATTTTGCGGCAGATGCGTGATCAGGCTTATATCGCTATTGAAACAGCAGATGTCATTGTCTTTCTGGTTGATTTGAAAACCGGACTGACAGCTGATGATCAGGATATCGCTGCCTTGCTCAGAAAATCAGGCAAGCCGGTTGTGCTGACCGTTAATAAAGCTGATCATCCCGGCCAGCTGCCGGCCGAAGCCTATGAGTTTTATAATCTCGGTCTGGGTGAGATATACACCGTGTCCGCGGCTCATCGGCTTGGCTTTGGCGAACTGCTTGACGCGGTCTACTCATATTTCCCGCCGGAAGACGATGACCATGAATATGACGAACGGATCAGGATAGCTGTTATCGGCAGGCCGAACGCAGGCAAATCATCGCTTATAAACCGTATGCTGGGTGAGGATCGGACCCTGGTTTCAGATCAGCCCGGAACTACCAGAGACGCGATTGATTCTGATCTCGATAATCAGTACGGCCGCTATACGCTTATTGATACAGCCGGCCTGAGAAAGAAAAGCCGCATTGAAGACAGTGTTGAAAAATATAGTATGATTCGTTCACTGGCAGCCGTCGACCGCTCATCTGTCTGCCTGATCATGATCGATGCTGAAAAAGGTGTGACCGAACAGGACACGAAAGTTGCCGGATACGCTCATAACAGCGGCAAGGCGTCCATACTGGTTGTCAACAAGTGGGATCTGATTGAAAAGGAAACGGGTACACTGGAGCGTTTCAGCCGTGATGTAAAGGAAAAATTCTCATTTATGCTTTATGCGCCGGTTCTTTTCGTTTCAGCTAAAACCGGACAGCGCATCAATGGATTATATCAGCTGATAAATGAGGTGCATGAGCAGTCGCGGCGCAGACTGACAACCGGACTTCTGAATGACGTTATTAATGACGCGGTAGCCATGGTGCCGACACCCCAGGACAAAGGACGTCATCTGCGCATCTATTACGCGACCCAGGTGGGAACCAGTCCGCCGCAGATCGCGTTGTTCATTAATGACAGTGATCTGATGCATTTCTCATATGAACGTTATTTAGAAAACCAGCTGCGCAAGAGTTTCGGGTTCAAAGGCAACCCGGTCTGGTTCCTGCTGCGGCCTAAAAACAAAGATTAATCATAAATCAAGAGGATAGACCAGGACAGGAAGGAAGAATAACTCGTGACAAAAAAAATTGAGAACTTAAGGAATATTGCTATTATTGCCCATGTTGATCATGGCAAGACGACCGTTGTGGACGCTTTACTGCGTCAAAGCGGAACTTTTCGTGATAATGAGCAAGTCGTGGAGCAAGTAATGGACTCTAACGATCTTGAACGTGAGAGAGGCATCACTATTTTGTCAAAAAACACAGCCGTGGTGTTCGAAGGTTTAAGGATCAATATCGTTGATACACCGGGTCATGCTGATTTTGGCGGTGAAGTTGAACGTGTCCTGAAAATGGTAGATGGTGTTATGCTGGTGGTGGACGCGTATGACGGGCCAATGCCGCAGACCCGCTTTGTTCTTCGTAAAGCTCTGGATATGGGCCTGAAGCCCATTGTCCTGATTAATAAAATTGATCGTCCTGATGCCAGGCCCGCAGAAGTGGAAGACATGGTCCTGGAGCTTTTTATTGAGCTGGGCGCTGATGATGACCAGCTTGATTTTCCTGTGCTTTTCGCGTCAGCCAGAGATGGCTATGCCGCGGCAGATGCCGCGAAGCTGACGGCAGATCTTGATCAGGCATCTGAGACATTTAGTTTCAGACCTGTGTTTGAAGCCATACGCGATACAATACCCTGTCCTGAAGGCGACGATACAGCGCCCCTGCAGATCCTTGTATCTAATATTGACTACGACAACTACATAGGCCGCATAGCCATCGGCCGAATTGAGCGCGGAACAGTCAGTAAAGCGCAGCCGGTTATTGTCTGTGTGTTTGACGATCAATCGCAAAAGCAGTCGAAAGTCGTCAAGCTGTTTCGTTATAAGGGACTGAGCAGAATCGAAACAGAAAACGCTTCAGTTGGCGAGATCGTCTGCCTGGCCGGTATCCCTGAAATTAATATTGGTGATACCATCTGCAGCCTGAATCATCCGGAACCACTTCCTTTCATTGATATTGATGAACCGACAATCGCTATGACCTTTAGTGTCAATGACAGCCCGTTTGCCGGGAAAGAAGGCAAGTTTGTTACATCCAGGCAGCTAAGAGAACGTCTTTTCCGTGAAATGGAGACCAACGTGTCGATGCGCCTTGAAGAAACAGATACAACAGAGGCTTTTATAGTAAAGGGCCGGGGTGAACTGCATTTGTCGATTCTGATTGAGACGATGCGTCGGGAAGGCTATGAGTTTCAGGTGTCAAAGCCGCGTGTTATAATTAAGGAAGCAGATGGAGCGCAAGTTGAACCGATCGAACTGGTTCTGATTGATGTTCCGGAGGCTTTTGTAGGTGTCGTGATAGAGAAGCTGGGGCGCCGCCGCGCTGAACTGATTAATATGTTTCCGCCCGAGAAAGGCTATACAAGACTGGAGTTTAATATTCCGTCACGCGGGTTGATCGGCTATCGTTCTGAGTTTTTGACCGACACAAAGGGCAATGGTAT
This sequence comes from Clostridiales bacterium, assembly GCA_007133255.1. Lineage (GTDB taxonomy): Bacteria > Bacillota > Clostridia > Saccharofermentanales > UBA5734 > SLHU01. The sequence continues at coordinate 1,187 of SLMY01000156.1, read as the reverse complement.
AATGAACAGCGTTATCAGCGGGTTTGAGCCTTATAAAGGTGAGATTGAGACGCGAAATCACGGTGTGCTCGTTGCCTGGGAGACAGGTGAAGCTGTGGCGTATGGTCTTTATCACGCGCAGGAGCGCGGCCAATTAATGATAGGGGCCGGAACACCGGTTTATGCCGGGATGATCGTGGGCAAGTCACCGAAAAACGAAGATATTGTGGTCAATGTCTGCAAGAAAAAACATGTGACCAATATTCGTGCCTCCGGATCAGATGACGCGCTCAGACTTGTACCACCCAATGTGCTTAGCCTGGAACAATGTCTGGAATTTGTCGATGATGATGAATTGATGGAGATCACGCCTAAGTCCATCCGGCTGCGTAAGCGAATTCTCAACGCGGATCAGAGGGCCAGGCAGAGATCACGAGCCTGACCAGCGAGTAACCCGGACAGAGAAGTCGATCCTGTCTGCCAAGTGACGGATCTGGTTGAAGGATAGCCAGTCTGGATCGGGAGGACCAAACATGATTGCTAAAAGTATTACACGTACCATCACGGTTGTGCTGGTTATTTTCATTTTACTGGCCGTATCAGCAGCCGGGTTTTATTTCGGGTTTACCTATGTCTTAACGCAGAACGCGCGCTTTGATTATTATGACACGCTTTACGGTGAGACCGGCTTTGTGCCTGAAGATATTCTTGTTGATCTTGAGGTGCCTCCGGAAACTGACATGCGCCTGGTATCAGCCTATCTTGCCGATCAGGAAGTTCCTTTAAATGTTCTGAAATACCAGCTGACTATTCCGTACGCGCTTGATACCGCGGGGATACCGGAATACCTGACCCAGCAGGGTATAACCTTTGCCGCGGCTTATGATGACAGTGGTTTTCTGCCTGAGGAGGAGATCATTGAGCTTTACATTCCCCGCGGCGCTGATACACAGGCTATCGCTGAGGTTTTATATGAGCAGGACATGATCAATAATACCTTCGTGTTCACGGTTCTGTCCAGGTTCAACGGTTTTGACGGGTCCTATATGGCCGGCACCCATTTTCTGTTCAAGTCAATGAGTTATGATGAGATCATGTACAGCCTGGTTCAAAAGCCTCAGTCGGTTCGTATCACCTTTCCTGAAGGACTGACTTATCGCGAGATAAAGGCAATACTGCAGGATGCTCAGTTAAATTTTGATGAAGAG
>SLMY01000145.1 GCA_007133255.1 Clostridiales bacterium | reverse complement strand
GTCCATGCGGATTAACCTTCTGGCCCATCTGTCAGCCTCCTTAATTCTTCTCTTTGAGGACAACCGTTACATGGCTGGTCCGTTTATGAATCCTTGACGCGCTGCCTCTGGCTCTCGGAATGATTCTTTTCAGAACCGGACCCGGATTAGCAAAGCAATCTGCAACATAAAGCGCATCACGGGATAGACTGTTGTTATTAACTGCGTTAGCCTCAGCCGACTTGAGTAACGATTCCAGAACAGGAGAGGCCGCTTTAGGCATATATTGAAGTATGGCATAAGCCTCATCAAGTGATTTGCCTTTTATCAGTTTTACAACAACACTCACCTTACGAGGCGCAATCCGAATATTTTTCGCTACGGCACGACCTTGGTCACGGCCAACACCAAGAACTTTACGCTCTTTTTTTGTCAGCAGAGCTGGTCTTCGATTTTTCTTTACAGGTTTATTGTACTGAGCCAGAATGTCATCTCGGTTCTCAAGCATATATTCTTTGCTCATAACCTTTTTTTCCACTTTATATTCCTCCCTTCTTCCCTGATCAATCCTTAGCGGACACTGGTTGTCTTTTCAGAACCTGCGTGGCCTCTGAAGGTCCGGGTGGGAGCGAACTCGCCCAGTTTGTGACCAACCATTTCTTCTGATATATAGACTGGTACATGTTTGCGTCCATCATAGACAGCAATTGTATGGCCGACCATGTCAGGGAAAATAGTAGAAGCCCTGGACCATGTCTTGATAACGCGCTTCTCATTTTTTTCGTTCATCGCTTCGATCTTTTTCATGAGAGATTCCTGAACAAAGAACCCCTTTTTGGTAGATCTGCTCATAAGTCGCAAGCCTCCATTCGTTATTTTGTTCTTCTGCGGATAATAAATCTGTTGGATGATTTATTCCGGTCACGTGTTTTCTTACCAAGCGTCGGAACACCCCAGGGTGTTACCGGGCTGGGACGACCTACAGGGGACTTGCCTTCACCACCGCCATGGGGATGATCAACAGGATTCATAACAACACCGCGGACTGTTGGACGTACGCCCAGATGACGTTTGCGGCCAGCTTTGCCGATACTGATGTTCTCATGTTCGCTGTTGCTGACGTACCCGATGGTCGCCCGACAATTAATTGGAACCATACGCACTTCGCCTGATGGCAGCCGTACCTGCGCGTATTTTTCCTCTTTGGCCATTAACTGGGCACCGGCACCGGCTGTGCGAACCATCTGACCGCCTTTTCCAGGCTTCAGCTCAATATTATGGATGACGGTACCAATTGGAATCCGCTCTATTTTCATCGCGTTACCTGTTTTAATATCAGCAGACTCACCGCTCTGGACTGTATCGCCGACCTTAAGGTTCTCCGGAGCCAGAATGTAGGCTTTCTGCCCGTCTATATATTGAATGAGCGCGACAAACGCCGTGCGGTTCGGATCATATTCCAGGCTGACTACTTTCGCCGGGATGTCATCTCTTTGGCGTTTCCAGTCGATGACACGGATTTTGCGGCGATTCCCGCCGCCTTTATGACGAACCGTTATACGACCGTAGTTATTTCTTCCTGCAGTTTTTTTTCTCTTCACCAGCAAGCTTTTTTCAGGGCTTTTGGCGGACAACTCGGAAAAATCTGCCGTTGTCATCTGCCTTCTGGCTGGAGAAGTCGGATTATAGCTTTTTACTGCCATGTTGATTCACTCCTTCTCTAAGTCTTCCGGCTTACTGGCCGAACCCAAATTCCTCTATCTCCGTCTTAAATTTGCGACTGGACTGGCTTTTTTTACCGCCCTCAACCATAAAAGACTCAGCCTGAGGATCTGTATCGATTGTAACGACAGCCTTTTTCCAGGATGAGGTAAGACCCTGGTGAACACCCATGCGCTTTTTCTTACCACCGTAGTTAACCGTATTCACTTTCAGCACTTTAACACTGAATAGTTTTTCGGCAGCGTGGCGGATTTCTGTCTTGGTGGCTGTTGGCGCGACCGCGAAGGTGTATTTCCCTTCAGCCGCGTCCATTGTACTTCTTTCTGTTATCACCGGTCGGATGATAATATCTTGCGGCAGTTTCATGAACCATACACCTCCTGTACTTTCAGGACAGCATCCTTGGTTACAACAAACTTATCGAATTTGAGAATATCAAAAACATTGATTGTATTGACAAGCGCTGTCTTGACCCCAACCAGATTGCGGCTGGACATCTCTACTTTCTGATCACGGTTTTCGGTTACAAGCAGTGTAGAATCTAACGCGTTAAGATTACTGAGAACCTGAATCATTTTTTTCGTTTTAATCTCATCTAACTCGAGTGATTCAACAATAATCAGCTTTTTATCCGCCACTTTAGCCGATAAAGCTGACTTCAGAGCCAGACGGCGGACTTTTTTGGGTAATGTATAGCTGTAATCACGTGGTTTCGGACCAAAAACAATACCGCCGCCTATATACTGGGCCGCACGGATTGTACCCTGGCGAGCACGACCTGTACCTTTCTGACGATAAGGCTTTCTGCCGCCGCCGCGTACTTCGCTGCGGGTCTTTGTGGAATGAGTCCCCTGCCGACGGTTTGCCAGCTGATTGAGAACAGCCCGATGCATAACATCCTGATTTGGCTCTATTCCAAAGATGGCGTCGGAAAGTTCAATACTGCCTGTAACAGACCCTTCCATGTTGTAAACATCAACTTTAGCCATTTCTAATTTCCTCCTTTACGCTGTATTACTTGGACTTGACAGACGTGCGAATTTCCACAACGCCACCTTTAGGTCCGGGTACAGCGCCTTTGATGACGAGGATATTTCTTTCTCCATCAACCATGACGATATCAAGGTTCTGCACAGTTACTTGTTCCGCGCCCATATGTCCGGGTAGTTTCTTGCCTTTAAAGACACGTCCGGGATCAGTTGTCGAACCCATTGAGCCAACACGGCGATGATACATCGAACCATGTGTTTTGGGACCCGTTTTCTGACCATGACGTTTGATAGCGCCGGCAAAGCCTTTTCCTTTTGAAACGGCGCTGACGTCAACAGCGTCACCGACACTAAACATGTCGGAAACCTTGATTTCCTGACCTAGCTCGTAATCTTCGTCTGTTTTGAACTCACGCAATACTTTGCGAGGTTCAGCACCGCTTCTGGTGAACTGGCCGATGTCCGGCTTATTAACACGTTTTCCGGAAGTTTCGCCAAAACCAACCTTAACCGCTTTATAACCGTCCGTCTCAACTATTTTGTTTTGTACAACAACAACGGGGCCGCACTGGACAACCGTTGCCGGAATCGCTATGCCGTCTTCATCAAACAGCTGCGTCATACCGGCCTTTGTGCCTAGCATGAATTTTCCCATGTCTTTACCTCCCAGGTTATTGGTTCACAGCAAAGCCGCGAACATGACCGTCGCCAGACATCTGATTTGGCCTGGCGGTGAATAACTTACAATTTGATCTCAATATTGACACCAGCCGGCATCTCAAGTTTCATCAGCGATTCAACAGTTCTCGTATTGGGTGCCAGAATATCTATCAGGCGTTTATGTGTACGTATTTCAAACTGTTCGCGTGAATCCTTGTTCACATGCGGTGAACGCAGGATTGTCACAATTTCTTTCTCGGTAGGCAGCGGGATCGGTCCTGATATACTCGCGCCTGTCCGCTGTGCGGTTTCAACAATTCTTTCCGCGCTTTCGTCAAGAATCTGATGATCGAAAGCTTTCAGTCTAATTCTGATTTTCTGGTTTGAAGCCATTTTAAACCTCCTAAAGTGCTGCTGGTCAGCGACAACTGGTCCGGGCGTTTCATGTTTGACCATCATAAAACCCAGTCACTCGATCTCATGTGAGAACAAGTCGCTGGGCACATGTATGCGCCAATGCATACGCTGCGTCCTGCCAGTCGGCTCGCCGTCCAATTTCCTGAATCGGACTGCTCCTTCGAAGTTACCCGTTTTGCTTCCGCAGCGGCCGCGAACGGCAATCTTCGATATCCTCGCCATGCGCGTCACCTGTTACAGGTAAAGTCGCGCAACAGCTATTCTATATCAGCTTCCTGGCAATTGCAAGCATTTTCACAAAAAAAGTTAGTTTTTTTTGAACTAAGCCAATGAATCTCGTAACTTCAGTCATGCGAGGTTCAACTGAGCGCCCTGCAGCCACAAAGGCTGTTTAAGCGGATGTCCGTATCTTGGGGTTTTGATGTTCATGTATCCAGCATTGCCGCCAGCAGATCACGGAGCTCTGACTGCGCGAACCGATACGTCTGTCCGCAAAAATGACAGTTTAGCTCAATGCCATCAGGATCACCGGCAAGTGACTTTATTTCATCTCTCCCAAGCGCTATCAAGTTGCGGGTCATGCGTTCACGGCTGCACGTACAGGCATAACCGCAGCTTTGCAGACTATGGTAGACAATATTCTGATCACCGATAAACAAGTCGATCAGCTGCTGAGGATTAAAGCTTTCCTGCAGCAGAAATGTCAGTTCAGGAAATCCGGCGGCCCTGCTCTCAAGATAAGCAGCAATATCCTCACCAGCGTCAGGCATCAGCTGAACCATAAGTCCGCCTGCATGCTGAATACCGTCTTTATCCAGTAAAACACCCAGACTCAAGACCGTGGGAATCTGTTCCGACTGATAAAGATAACCTGCCAGATCTTCGGCAATCTCACCAGACAGCAGGTCAACCTGTCCCACATACGGTTCTTTCAAACCGCTGTCGCGAATCACCCGTAAAGTCCCTTCACCTACTGCCTTGCCGATATCCAGTTTACCCGGCCTGATATAGGTTGTTTCCACAACAGGCTGGTTGACGAAACCACGGACAGTACCGGCACCGGTCGCGACAGCTGTCATGCCCTGCAGCGGGCCGTTTGACCTGATCAGCGCGCTGACTGATTCCTGGTCGCCTTTCAGATCATGAGCCATCATCAGCAATCCTGACATCAGCCGACCAAGCGCGGTGGCGGCAACAGGTGAAAGCTTATGTATCCTTGTCGCTTCCTGGCAGGTCAGACTGGTACGGCAGGCGAAAGCCCTGACCGAGTTATCAAGCGCGGTGGCCCTGACAATGTAGTCACCGCCGGGATCCTGATCTGCTGTTATCAGAGAGGCTTGTTGTCTTCCTTCTGATTCCAGTTGCTTGTTCTGTGCATTACCCGTTTCAGACCCATGCTGATCCTGCTCGTTTTTTTTCATAATAAAGGAAAACTCCTGTTAATCATTTACCGGCAGGCTGCCGGCTGTCAATTTATTATATGGCATCTGGCTGCCGTTCAGGCAGCTGGCTGATCGTACTATTTAAGCTATAACCCACTGTGCTTCATTCAGATTCAAGGCGCTGAAGCACATAGAAGTGACGTTGTGCTTTTTCTTCCGCGTTATTTCTGCTAAAAGGATTATAACAGCCGATGATCGCTAAAGGTAAAGGCCTGATCAGTGTCTCAATGTCCTGTCTGCTGTAATATCGTTCAATAATCTGAAGATCATGGCGGCTATAGCGTACCCGGGTATCGGAATCTGCCTGCGCGGCTGGTTCCTTTTGTCCGCCGCAGGGCTCCTGATCCTGAACAGCTGTAAATAAAACAAGGTCGGACTGGCTGATTTTCCGATGACCCAGATATGTATTCTGCCACAGTAAAGTATAATTTTGCTGATCATCATAAAAAACCTGGTTGCCAAGAACCTCACGCAAATGGTGTTCAGTTGCCAGATCAAAAATGAAAAGACCACCGGGATTCAAGTAATTGGCACATAAGCGGAATAAACGTCTCAAATCCGGTTTATAGGTGATATGATTCAGCGTATCCATCAGACTGACCATCAGATCTACCGTACCAAACAGCTCGAAACGGCTGATATCCTGTTTTATAAACAGCGGGTCCGCGCTGTTTGAACCACAATTATTTTTTTCAGCTGCCCAAGTCTGCTGCGCTTTTTCCAGCATGGCTGATGACAGATCAATGCCTATCGTGTCATAGCCTCGTTTCTCCATAGCTATGCAAAAACGACCGGTCCCGCACCCAAGATCAGCCATCAGGGGCTTTCCATCCTGGCCATCTCCAGCTTCATTCAAACGGCCGTATGCTTGATCGAGACTCACAATATAGTCTGCCCAGTGATCAGGCTGGTATTCCTTTTGAATCAGATCGTAAACAGCTGCAAGATGATTATAACTGTAGTTCATATCAAATTCTTCCATCTTGACGCGTGCTCCGGGATAACTTAGCGATTATCACGGTTATTGAGATAATCGATGGCAGCCTGAAGCTGATCATCAAGTTCCAGCGGAATCCTGTTAACCGGTAAACCCTGAGCATCATCCGGCAGTGAAACGTTTATATCGGGCGCGATACCTTCACCCTCGATACTTTCACCGTTCGGCAGATAATACTTGAAGTTAGTCAGGTTGATAGCCGACCCATCTTCGAGCCGGACAGTTATTGTACCTGAACCTTTGCCCATTGTTTGTTTACCAATCAGTGACGCTTTCTCGTAATCACGCAAACAACCGGCAAAAAGCTCTGAAGCGCTGGCTGATATCTCATTGATTAAAACAGCGTAGTGCATATCTCCTGAAACACCAACTCGTTCATCTGACATCCAGCTCTCACTGAAAGCCTCACCGTTTCGCCGACCCTGCAAAGTGGCGATCTCCGTTTCGGGAAGCAGGTAATCAAGCATCTGAATCACTTCATTAGCCAGTCCGCCTGTATTGTTTCTTAAATCAAAAATGATCTCAACCGCTCCCTGAGACTGAAGGTCATTCATTGCCTCAATGAAATTTTGTCCGGAGTTTTGCGAGAATTCTCTGATATGGACATAACCAATCGCCGGCGTCAGCATTCGATAGACAACACTTTCGGTTGTGATAACACGCCGGGTCGCTGTCAGTTCAATATAATCCTGTGTGCTCGGGCGATAAACAAGCAGATCAACTGTTGAGCCTTCAATACCGCGTACCAGCGCCGCTACGGCGTTTACATCGCCATATCCAGAAACATCTTCTCCATCTACTTCCATAAACAGATCGCCCACCATCAGGCCTATGTCTTCAGCCGGGCTATTTTCGATGATATCCGTTATCATGACAAAACCATCTGGATTAAGCGTGACATACGCGCCAATGCCGCTGTACTGTCCGCTCATCGATTCATCAATCCGTTCAACTTGTTCAGCTGTCAGATACATTGTATAAGGGCTTTCCATTTCATTAACAAGCCCCCGGGCCATTGCTTCAATTAACTGCGCGTCATTGAGCTCAGCGTAATAATTATCCTGTATGGCCTCATATATCTCATAAAGCTTAGCGATCGCTTCCCTGTTCTCAGTGGTATCCGCAAATTGAAAGCCAAGCTGATCATCACGGTCAACCGGGGCCGGCAGGCCGTCTGGCTGCATGACCAGCAGAACGATCAGCCCGCTGCCTGCTGTCAGAGCAAAAGTGATCAGTACGGTAACCAGAATGGTAACCGCAAATTTCCAGAGTTGATTCTTTGATGATTTGCCTTTATGCTCCTGATACGGCCGCGCCATATCCTTTGTCTGGATGTAACTTTGGGTGTAAGGCTGTTGAGCAAACTGGTTGTCGGTTTGATTCTGACTGTCATCCGGCTGCTGCCGTGAAGCATGCGCTTCGTTTGTCGGGCCGTATGCTTGCTTATTCTGGTTATCTTCTTTCAATTCTGGCCTCTTTTCTATTCAAACAATCGCATTGACTCAATCAGGCTTGCCTGATCAGCCACTGAACGTGTCATGCTGTTTTATTTTATCGAGGACGCCTCAAACAAGCGGCGTTTTAACGACTTACATAGTCAAGTGGATTCGTATGACGTCCATTGATTAAAACTTCAAAATGAAGATGAGGACCCGTAGACGTACCGGTACTGCCAATAGTCGCTACGCGATCACCCGCGTTCACTTCCTGCATAGGTGATACGTGCGTATTTCTCAAGTGAGCGTAAAGCGTTGAGATACCGTTGCCATGATCAATGACAATATAGTTTCCGTAGCCAGATCCACCTGTATTTCTTCCTTCAACCGGGTTTCGAACCAGGATGACAACACCGGATGACGCGGCAACAACGGGATGCCCGTATGGCGCGGGAATATCTATACCGGTATGCATTCTGCTGTATCCATAGACCGGATGAACTCTGGTTCCGTATCCGGAACTGATCGATGTGTATCCTGGAACAGGCCAGGTCCAGCCGGAACTGCTTGTACCGGATGATCCTCCCGAAGAACTGCCTGATTCAGTCTGGCTGCTGTCTTCAGCTTCGGCTTCACGCGCAGCTTCGGCTTCACGTGCAGCTGCTGCCTGAGCTTCAGCTTCCAGCTGAGCAGCACGCTGCTCAGCTGCACGGGTCGCTTCCGCAGCCCTGGACGCTTCCGCCGCTCTGGTCGCCTCGGCTGCCTGAGCGGCACGAGTCGCTTCAGCGGCGGCTGTTGCCTTGGCTGCACGCTCAGCTTCCAGCTGTCGCTGTAACTGAGCGACTTCATCACCGACATTCTCAGACTCAACTTCAAGGTCTGCCTCAGCCTGTTCTCTCTCAGTAAGCTGGCGAGACAGCTGATTCATGTCCAGTTCGGTCGCCTGCGCGTCTGCTTTTATCCGTTCTATATCGATTTTCAACTGATTAATCACTTCGGCCATTTCTTCAGATTTTTCTCTGGCCGTCTGTCTGGTCAGATCAGCATGATCCTTGGCTATCTCCAGCTCTTCAAGCATTTGCTGGTCTGTATCGGCAACAATCGACATGAATTGCAGCGTCGTGAAAAAACCTTGGATACTGCTGGAATCAAGAAAAACTTCTAAAACAGACCGATTTCGGTGATCAAACATGGTTTTAACGCGTTCGACATATTGTTCCTGCTTAGCTATGACATCTGCTTCAGCCTGAGCATATTCACGATAGGCCAGTTCCATTTCTGCGATTGCCGCTTCAAGCTGTTCGGTTCTTTTAATATACAGCTGCTGCTGTTCTTCACTTCGTTCATTAAGCCAGGCCAGTTCTCCAGATAAATTATCCAGGGACTCACTTAGCGCCCTCTTTTCGTTTCGCAGCACTGAAAGCTGTTCAGCTAATTCTTCCTGTTTCTCACGGGCATCCATTAAAGCTTGTTCAGTTGAGCTGGCGTCTACCTGGTCGCCGGGAACCGCGACAGCAAAACTGGCAGCGAGCATCGCCGCTATTATAAGACAGGCTGCTCGTCTGATATGCTTTTGAGGATTAATCGTTTTATTCATAATAGTCATAGCCAGACAGACTCCTTATACCAGTGCAGGACACCCGTTAGTTTTATAAGGTTATTCAGGTCGCTTTGTATTCATTATACCTGAATCTGCATCAAATAGATTTTATGGCAGATTACATCTTATTTACACAATTGACAATTTGATGTCGGAACGGCTTATTTCACGCTGCCTTTATTAACCAAAACATCTGTCTGATCATATCGGCATGTTTCCTTCAGCGGCCAACCTTACGCGCTGCCAATAATCAGTTTGTCATAACACCAGCCATAAAGCAACGAAGAAGGCCGGCGTTTTTAACTAAGCCTAGACTCTTACATGTCTTCTTACAGACACAGCGCTGCCAATCGCGCCGATAAAGATTCCCATTAACGTGTTTATTAATAAAACCAGACGCGAGACGTCTTGTTTACTGATGAGTGTCAGAAAATCGGTTGGCTGTGCGCCGGACATCAGAAGATCAAATATATGGTCATAAGCCAGGCCAGTCAGACCCCAGGCCAGAAGCGCGCCTATCAAACCGACAATAGCGCCTTCAATAATATATGGCACGCGTATATACCAGTTTGTCGCGCCTACATATTTCATAATGTTTATTTCCTCAGCTCGTGAGAACACCGCGACTCTTACCATGTTTGAGATAATGAAAAACGCGATAATACCCAGAACCAGAAGCGCGGCCAATGTTACATAATTTACCCAGACAATGGCCCGGCTAAGGAAATTCATCACCGCCATTTCAAGCGTGACACGCCTGACACCTGGCACCCCGCTGATTTGGGCTTCAAAAGCCGCTCCCCTATCGGGGTCAATCAACCTGACCGAATAAGTATACGGAATATTCTCAACTGGAAAATCATCGAATAAAGACTGATTTTCCATATTTGCCTTGAACTGTTCAAAATTCTGTTCGGGTGTATACAGAATAAATTCAAGCACATCCGGGCTTTCCTCTAAAGCAAGCTCAACCTGGCTGATCTCATCATCTGTCACACCAAGCTCAAGTGTGATCTCGACAGGCGGCTGCTGTCCCGCTTTCTCCATAATATGACGGGCGTTCATAGAAAACACGGTAAAAGCGCCCATCAGCACCAGCATCAGGCTGATGGTTGTAATCGAAGCGAGTGTTACAAGTGGATGGCGAAGGATACTGCGCAGACCTTCACCAAGAGAATGTCTGATTATATTTAATTTCATGGCTTATCCTCCGCTTTTGCCGCAGAGGATGCCTGATCGCTTTCAGTATCTGTACGAATCATTGTTTCAGCTTGCTTTTTCTGTTTTTCAAGTATCGCTTCATCTGTCTGCTGATCCGCGTAAACCGGCAGGATATCCTGCTGATCAGAAAAATCAGGGCTGCCGCCATACACATATCCGCTTTGACTGTCGTCACGCACCAGATAACCGTCGCTTATCTCAACGACACGCTTTTTCATACGGTCAACCAGATCCTGATCATGCGTACAGATAATAACAGTGGTTCCACTGCGATTGATCTCCTCAAGCAGCGCCATCAAAGCTTCACTGTTAGCAGGATCAAGATTACCGGTAGGCTCATCTGCCAGGATCAGCATCGGGTTATTAACCATGGCTCTGGCTACGGCCACCCGCTGCTGTTCTCCACCCGATAAATGACCGGGTCTCGTGCTTGCTTTATCGCGAAGACCGACAATGCTGAGGACTATAGGCACACGTCGTTTGATCGTTCTTCTGGGCGCGCCAATAATTTCCATGGCAAACGCGACATTCTCATAAACCGTTTTCGTTTCGATCAGTCGAAAATCCTGAAAAACCATGCCGATATTACGGCGCAGATAAGGAATTAAGCTGCGCCGTATCTGCGATATATCAAATTGATCAATAGTAACCGTGCCTGATGTAGGTTTCTCTTCACAAGTCAGCAGCTTGATCAGGGTTGATTTTCCAGCGCCGCTGCGGCCGATAATGAACACAAATTCACCATCGGCAATAGAAAAACTGACATCCTTCAAGGCATGTGTCCCTGAATGATAAGTCATTGACACATGATTAAATGCAATCAAACAAAGACCTCCTTAATCAAAGGTACCGGCAGCAAGAGGCCAGCCGCCGTGAAGGTGACGAGTCATCTTAGTTATGCCACCATTTGCCGCCTGTTGTTTTCAGGCTGCCTTTCTCTTGTTTTTCCAGATATTTTCTAACCATTGAGGCAAGTTTAAATAAAACCGCGTCATCAAAACTGCGCAAGTCCAGACCCGTTATTTTCTGAACCTTGTCCAGTCTGTACACAAGCGTATTACGATGGACAAAGAGTTGTCTGGAGGTTTCACTGCCGTTGAGATTATTTTCAAAGAATTTGTGAATGGTCAACAAGGTCTCACTATCAAGCGCTTCATAAGCACCTTTCGGAAAGACTTCATCAAGGAACATATGGCATAATGTAGGCGGCAGCTGATAGATGAGGCGACCAAGACCAAGCTGGTCATAGCGCATCACATACGTTTCGCTTTCGAATATACTGCCGACTGTCAGAGCCAGCGAAGCTTCTCGGTAAGACTTGGCCGCGTCTTTAAGTGTATCAGCCGACATGCCAATGCCTATATGAATTTTGGCCATTGACTCAGCGTTGAGATTATCAAGTATTTGTTTTGCCATTTCATCAACGCGTTCCGGTTCCTCTTTAGGATACTCCATAAGAATAACAATTGTTTCCTCATCCATCGCGAGAATATAGATATTTTTTTCTTCAGGAAACATATTATAAAGGATTTCCATGCAGTCAACTTCTTCTGCCTGCTCAAAACGAATCAGAAAAGCGATTCGGGGAAGCGAATAAGGTATTTTATACTCTCGCGCTTTCAACGGTATATCGCCGGGCAGTTCATTTTCAAGTAGAACATTCTTCAGAAACGCCTCGCGTTCAGCATCCGAATTACGTTCTCTCAAAGCCGCGACGATCCAGTTGCTCAACAGCTCAATATAAATTCTTGACGCGTTATCTGTGCCGTCGATAAAGCAGATATAATTCGCTTTCTCACTGACCGGCAGTTTGACATACGTTCTGCCATATGTAATCGCAACACTTTCATTGGACAGAAGCACAGCTCGCGCCGATGAATCTTCAGTCCCCTCCAGTTTCTCGTCGGTACAGGCTACAATGATACCATCGGCATCTAGTACACCAGCGACTTTGTCCAAGAATTTCGCAGCTTCCCGAATACATTTTTTCAGTTCTTCCATAATCTCGAACACCTTCCTAACGCTGAGGCTTTACAGCAACTCTATTTATCTTATCATATATTTTCGCAGCCGATGTTTCAAGCAGATGGTTACTCAGCTTAATTTAAACATAGCAAATATGCGTCATCCGTCCCATTGTAACTTATTCCAACAAAAAAGGGAAGCCTCACAGCGGAAGCTTCCCTTCAGACAAATCATAAAATAATCAGCTCAGGATAACTTTTTCAGTTTCTTTGTCAAACAGATGAACGCGCCTGCCGTCTACAGCCAGCTGCGAAACCTCTCCGACTTTTGAAACGCTGATCGTGGGATCAACACGTGCGATCATGGTGGTTGAACCGGATACGGTAACATAAAGATATGTTTCAGCACCAAGCATTTCAACAACTTCAACGTTCGCCGGGAAAGCGGTCGCCGGATTGTCAGCCACGAAACGAACTTCATCCTGCAGCGCTTCCGGACGGATACCAGCGATAACGTCCTGCCCGTCATATTCTTTTACTTCCGGTATGGAATACTTGGAAGGCAGTGTCAGACTGATATCAGCGAAGGTCAGTTTTACAACATCATTTTCAACATTCAGCTTCACGTTGAGGAAGTTCATGGGCGGTGTACCAATAAAGCCGGCAACAAACGTATTGTTCGGATGCAGATACAGGCTTGAAGGATCATCAACCTGCTGAATGAATCCGTCTTTCATAACAACAATACGTGTACCCATGGTCATGGCCTCAGTCTGGTCATGCGTAACATAGATAATCGTTGTCTGAAGACGCTGATGCAGTTTGGTTATCTCAACACGCATCTGAACACGAAGTTTCGCGTCAAGGTTTGACAGCGGCTCATCCATCAGGAAGACTTTAGGATCACGAACAATAGCACGTCCAAGCGCGACACGCTGACGCTGGCCACCGGAGAGAGCTTTTGGTTTTCTGTCAAGCAAATGCTCAATTTCAAGAATCCTGGCAGCTTCTTTAACACGGCGCTTGATTTCGTCTTTGGGAATTTTACGAAGCTTCAGACCGAATGCCATATTATCGTAAACGGTCATATGCGGATAGAGCGCGTAGTTCTGGAAAACCATCGCGATATCACGGTCTTTAGGCTGTACATCATTAACCAGACGTTCGCCAATGTAAATCTCACCTTCGGTAATCTCTTCAAGACCGGCAATCATACGAAGTGTCGTAGATTTTCCGCAGCCAGAAGGACCAACAAGAATAATGAATTCTTTGTCAGCGACATCAATGTTGAAATCACTGACCGCGACAACGCCACCTTCATATCTTTTGTAAACATTTTTCAGTGTAACACTAGCCATACATAAACCTCCAAAATTGCTCTACATGCTTTAACCCAAGCATCAGGCTTGCATACTGACTATAACATCTGCGGCTCAAATCGAATAGATGCGAAATTTAACAAATGTTGTCACATCAATTTGGCAATACAGTAGGAGGGGGCTTGGACAAAGGCACAAAAAACTAATACGTTTTTATCTATTGTGCTGTAAAACCGAGCGGTGATCAGCAAAAGCAACAAAACACATAAACCTGATTAGTCAAAATCACCCATTAACCGCTTTTTGCTGACCCGGCTTGTTGATCATGATCATCTTTATGACAAACCTCAGGATAATCCCTTCAATCAGGACTGATGCCGGACGCCGGCTTATTGCTTCACTGTCTAAACTAATAAATATTTATGCATACCAAGTCGTTATGCTTATTATTTTATGCATGTATAACGCGATATCACTGGATAGACACATTTGACAAATGACTATTTATGCATAATAATGTATATTTATAAATTTAGACGGATCTTTCTTGTCGCATCGCTTTTATCCCTTATAATAGATACTATTATAATAAATACTAATAGCGACAGACAACTGATAAACCCGCCGCATCTGAATCAGACCTCAGCATCTCGAAATGTGTAAAAATCAGCAGTTGCTATCTGAAAGCGTAACACATGCAAGTGTATCACATGCAGGAGCGCAAAACATGATACAGGAGGATAAAATGAGCAGCCCAAGACGTATTGGCATCATAGGATCAACAGGTTATGTAGGAATGGAGCTTGTCCGGCTGCTGTCGGCGCATCCGGAATTCAGGCTGACCAGACTGGTTTCAAGGTCTTATAAAGATCAGCTCTTTTCTGATGTTTATCCTGGATTCAGGAAAACAGCTGATATTCCCCTGACCGCTTCAGATCCGGATGATCTGGCGCAGGCGTGTGACTTTGTTATTACCGCTTTGCCGCATGGTGTTTCTTCTGAGCAAGTCCCTGTACTGCTGGATAAAGGTCTGCGGGTTATTGATCACAGTGGTGATTATCGTTACCGGTCCCTGCAGGATTATCAAAAAGCGTATAAACTGGTTCATCCCAGTTCACATTTGCTCAATGAAGCCGTTTACGGACTTCCCGAAATATACAGGCAGCAGATCTCTATGGCAAGGCTTGTGGCCAATCCCGGCTGTTACCCCACGTGTTCCTTGCTGGCTCTGATGCCGGTACTGAAATATAATTTGGTTGAAAAAGAAAATATAATTATTGATGCCGTTTCCGGAGTCAGCGGAGCTGGACGCAAAGCTGATCTTGACTTTTCGTATTGCGAGACAGAATCAAGTTTTAAGGCATATGGTGTTGTCGGGCACCGCCATACCAGTGAAATTGAGCAGGAAGCCTCTCTGATGGCAGGCAGTTCCGGCAGGGTCAAACTGACCTTCACACCGCACCTGGCACCCATGAAACGTGGTATGCTGGCAACAGTTTATGCCCGGCTCAAGCCTGGTGTTGATGAAAAAGCCATTCAACAGGCTTTCAGCAGTTTATATGACGATGAATATTTTATTCGCCAGCTGCCTGCGGGACAGGTTCCTGAAACCAGACATGTGACCTACACGAATTTCTGTGATCTTGCCTGGGCCCTTGATTCATCTACCGGTATGCTGAAAATCTTGTCAGCGATTGATAATCTGGGGAAAGGCGCCGCTGCCCAGGCTGTTCAGGCTCTGAACTGTATGGCCGGTCTGCCGGAGGCTATGGGCCTGGCCGGCAGCGGGGGATCTGTCTGACCGGGAGATGTTGAACGATTACCAGCACAAATCCCGGCACAACAGATAGTCAGCGAGGCACGGCCTGTCTGATCGCGGCCGATCATAACTGGCCGCGGCAGGAAAAGAGGGCAGACTGGTCTGCCCGCAGGAGGATAATATGGAAAGTCTGAGAACTGAAGATATGCAGGCAATCATTGGCAAAGCTGAGATTCTGATAGAAGCGCTGCCCTATATTCAAAGTCTCGCCGGGAAAACAGTTGTCATCAAGTATGGCGGCAACGCGATGATTAATGATGAACTGAAGAGCCATGTTATGGAAGATGTGACTTTACTGAAGTATATCGGCATCAATCCGGTTTTAGTGCATGGCGGCGGACCTGATGTAAATGATATGCTGAAAAGGCTTTCTATCCCTTCAGAGTTCAAAAGCGGTCTTCGGGTGACCGATGCCGAGACAATGTCAGTCGCGCAGATGGTTCTGGTTGGTAAAACGAATAAGGAGATTGTCTCCCGGCTGAACCAGAATGGCGCCAAGGCCATTGGAATCTGCGGCATTGACGGGCGCCTGATAGAATGCGAAAAAATCACTCGCGATCATCAGGGCAATCATCTGGACATAGGCTTTGTCGGGCAAATTGTGAGAATCAATACAAAAGTCCTCCAGATGCTGGCTAATGATGAGTACGTTCCGGTTGTCGCTCCGATTGGTGTCGGCAGTGAAGGTGAAAGCTATAATATCAACGCCGATACGGTAGCAAGTGAGATCGCGGCAGCTCTTAAAGCTGAGAAGCTGATGACACTGACTGATGTTGAAGGGGTCAAAATCACAGATGATGAAGGAAATGAACATGTGATCTCAACACTGAATGAAGCGGAAATCAATCACCTGATTCAGAAGGGCACAATCAGCGGCGGCATGATACCCAAAGTCAGGGGCTGTCTGGATACAGTCAGGCGAGGGGTTGGCCGGGCACATATTATTGATGGCAGAATACCGCATTGCCTGCTGCTTGAGATTTTCACCAATAAAGGAATTGGCACGATGATCACACAGGAGCGGAAACCATACTATAGAGGCGAAAAAATTTAAGGAGGCGCGTTATGAACCAGGCAGGAAAAGAGTCAATCAACATTCAGGAAATTATAAATCGTGACCAGCAGGTGTTTTTGAACACCTTCGGCAAACGCACCCCTCTTTGCATAACCAGGGGCGAAGGCTGCTGGTTATATGATCAGGAAGACCGGCGCTATCTTGACCTGATCGGCGGCATCGCGGTTAATGTGCTTGGCCATGCTCATCCCCGCCTGACGCAGGCAATTTGCAGGCAGGCAGGTGAAGTCATTCACTGCTCAAATTACTACTATAATATGCCGCAGCTGGTGTTGTCTGAAAAGCTTGCCGGCCGATTTGGCAGCGGACACGTTTTCATAACCAACAGCGGTGCTGAAGCAAATGAGGCAGCGATCAAACTGGCGCGTGGTTATTTTTATAAAAAAGGTAAAGCGCGTGCCAAAATAATCAGCACCAGCAAGTCTTTTCACGGCAGAACACTGGCGACCGCCACTGCCACCGGACAGCCGAAATTCAGCGCGCCTTTCGCGCCACTCCCGAGCGGGTTCCTGCACGTACCTTTCAATGATATTGACGCGCTTGAAAAGGCGATGGATGATAAAACCTGCGCGGTACTGCTCGAACTGATCCAGGGGGAAAGCGGTGTCAGGCCGGCTGACCCTGTCTATGCCAAACGAGCAGAGAAGCTGTGCCGCGAGACAGGTGCCCGCCTGATTATTGATGAGATTCAAACCGGCATGGGCCGTACCGGACGCTTCTTTGCCAGTGAGCTGTATGACATCAAACCTGATATCATCACATTAGCCAAAGGCCTGGGCGGCGGCGTGCCAATCGGCGCCGTGATCGCGAATGAGGATTCAGCTTCCGGGTTCGAGCCGGGTGACCACGGCAGCACTTTTGGAGGCAATCCTCTTGCCTGCGCAGCTGCCTGCGCGGTACTGGATGAATACGATGAATCACATTTAATACAGCAGGCTGAATATCTTGGACATAAGTTTCAGACCGCTTTGCAGAATCTGGCCGAGAAAAGTGACAAAATACAGGAAATACGCGGTGCCGGGCTAATGATCGGAATTGAACTGACTGTGCCGGAAGCGCTTTCAGTGAAAACCAAAATGATGGAAAAAGGCTATCTGATCGGATCCGTCGGCGAGGATATTTTACGCCTTCTGCCGCCGCTGATTCTGCCGGAGGACGTAATTGTCCCGTTTATCCGAGATCTGCATGAATGCCTGGATCAGATCTGAGCTTGAACAGACAAGAGTGAGAAGAGAAAAATCAAATAAATCCTGACTCTGGCAAGCAGACTGAAGACACACCATACAGGCTCGACATGGCAAAGACCAAACTGATCCGGTCAAGCTAACATCGCAGCTTTCAATATTCCAAGTGGAGTCTTCCACTGAGAACCGATTTTAATGAGGCAGTGTGCTGCTGTCTGGTGGCCCTTACTGGCCGCAACTATAATGTAGCAGGAGGAAACGAGGCGTCTGGTGGTTTCCAGCCTTTGGATTTACCGGAGACTGTTATGATTTACCGGAGACTGTTATGACAGGTTATTTCGGGAATCTGACCAGACAAGGCCTTGCATGACAACCATGAAGCATTTTATTGATCTGGCGGATATACAAGCAGATGAAATACTGGATCTGCTGGACTTGGCCGCTTCTCTTAAACAAAATCCGAAAGCCGCTGACAGCCAGCGGCTGGCCGGCAAGACACTTGGCATGATTTTCGCCAAGTCATCAACCCGCACACGCGTTTCTTTCGAAGTCGGCATGTACCAGCTGGGCGGGCAGGCACTCTTTTTAAGCACCCAGGATATTCAGCTGGGACGCGGTGAGACAATAGCCGATACTGCCAAAGTGATGTCCAGATTTCTGGATGGTATTATGATTCGCACCTTTTCTCACCAGGATGTGCTTGATCTCGCGCGTTATGGCTCTGTCCCTGTAATAAACGGACTGACTGACCTGATGCATCCCTGCCAGGCACTGGCTGATTTACTTACAATTAAAGAATATTTTGCCAGATTGGCAGGACTCAAACTGGCTTACCTTGGAGACGGCAACAATGTTGCTCATTCGCTCCTGCAGGCTGGCGCTAAAACCGGGATGCACGTCGCGGTCGCGACTCCACATGATTATGCCTGCGATGAGAAGATTGTAGAAGCTGCCTGTGAAGCAGCAAATAAAACCGGAGGCAAAATTACAGTCACCGCAGATGCGCTGGAAGCAGCCAAAGACGCGGATGTCATTTATACAGATACATGGATCAGCATGGGACAGGAAAATGAGAAAGCGGAGCGGATCAGTATTTTTGGTGAATACCAGGTAAATGAGCATCTGATGTCCCTGGCGAAAAATCACGCGCTTTTTCTTCACTGCCTGCCGGCTTACCGCGGTCTTGAAGTAAGTGAAGCTGTCATCGACGGACCCGCGTCAAAAATATTTGATCAGGCAGAAAACCGCCTGCATGCGCAAAAAGCGGTTCTGGTCAGATTAATGGAGTCATGAAAGATGCATGATGACCTGACGATCACCATCCGGCAGGCGACAGCGGCTGATCTGGATCAATTGCTGTCACTGGTTCATGACGCGATGACAGTTTACGCCCGGCAGTCGGGCATTACTCAGCCACTGGAATCGTTATGTGAAGATAAGACAGACATGCTTGAACACATTAAGACAGATCATGTGCTGGTCGCGGAAAGAAACGGCCAGCTGGCCGGGACTGTCAGGCTGGTCAGGCATGGCGCAAGGACAGCCTATTTCAGCCGCTTCGCGGTTTTACCGCATCTGCGGCAGACAGGAGTCGGACGCAAGCTATACGAAGCAGCCGAAATATGGCTGCAAAGCCATGGTTTTCTCTATGTTGTTCTGCATACAGCACTGACTAATGAACCGCTGGTGGCCTTTTACCAGGCAAGAGGATTTCATCTGGTCCACTGTACCTATGACAGAGGCTACCCGCGCGGGACATTCGCCAAGGAAATTAAACCTTATCAGCAGCTGGTATCAAAAGCTGAATAGTCTGAACGGCCGACTGGCTGTCAGACGTATAAGAGCAGGCACTAGAAAACCCGGTAGGAATACAGCAATGCGGCGGCAATAATCACAAAGATAATGATCAGTTGAATCAAAATGAAAACAAGGCCAATCACGTTCAGTATTCGGGCAATATTAAGCTTGTCGACAGCCTGTTCAACCGTTTTTTCTCCTGAAGACATAATAGAAAACACCAGCGCGATTGTGCCCAGTATCAGACTGATGCCAAGTCCAAAGCAAATAATGTTAATAATGGAAAAAACGATCATGCCGGTTGCCGAGGGCTTTTGCCTGGTATCAGGCTGTGCTCCTGGATAACCGTTCTGGCGGACAGAGGACTGCCGGAAGGTTCCGTCTCGTCCGGGATTGTAATCTTGACGGACATAAGCGAGTCGCTGACCATGCAGCTGATCTTGCCTGGCGCTGTCCGGCATGTTCCGCTCGTTATATCCCGGCTGAGGCTGATAAAAAGTGCGGGCTGCCTGATAGGCCTGGCGCTGCACCGGATCTAGTCTGTTGTCTGTATCATCTGTTTGGCGGGAAGCCCAGGATGGGTCAACAGGGCCTGTTTCTCGAACCGCCTGTCTGGCTCCGCATTCCGGACAGAACTTCGGCTGTTTCTCAAACTCATATCCACACCGTGTACAATGCATATGCACCGACCTCCTGTTATAATCTGCATCAATATTATAGCATGATATCATTCAACCTGTATGCCAAACAGACATCTGCACAGTCCTTCATCAGGCCTGGCCAGAGCACATACAGGACACGTTTTACCGCTCAGCGATGCAGCAGCGGGCTGATACGCTTGTAAACCAATGCTACAATCAGTGAGATGACAAGACCTTTAAACAGGTTGAACGGCACAAAGACGAAATAAATCAAAGTTTCCAGATCTGTCACCAGACGATTGCCCGCGGCCCGGGTCATACTGATAATGGCTTCAATAGGAAACTCCATCACATGTATGTAAAACGGCAGCATCACATAATAGTTCAGCAGGCTGGCGAAAACAGTCATTACCAGTGTACCGGCTGCCATTGCCATAAAGGCGCCTATCCGATCTTTCTTGTATTTGTAGATCAGGCCTGCCGTCCCCACAAAAGACGCGCCAATCAGGAAGTTCGCCAGTTCACCCACAGCTCCTGTTGTCGTGACGGGAACGTGCAGAAGATTTTTCATTAACTGAATCAGGATACCTGTCAGCGGCCCCATGGAAAACGCGCCCGTCAGGACAACAACGTCACTAAAGTCGAGTTTAAGAAAGACAGGCACTAGCGGCAAGGACATTTCAAGATACATCAGAACTGCCGCGATCGCGGTTAAAATACCGGTTTTCGCCACCCAGCGGGCAGTTTTTCTTGAGCGTACGGCAGCTCCCGGCAGCAGCTGGCGATCCAATGGCTCAAATGCCTGGCTATTCTGCTTCGCAGTCTGCTTCGTAGATTCATTTTTGTTTTGTTTTTCAGTTGCTTGCATGTTACAGTCCTCTTTCTTTTCTGACTATAACCAGGGTTATGTTGGCTATCGTATAAAAAAAGCACCCCTGTCATTGGGGGCGCTCAGCTAAAACGATCAGCCGTTTCCTTTCATCCAGACTTTACTGTCGGCCAAGGTTTCTCACCTTGTCAGTTTCGCAGCTGCTATTAACTGCGAAAGTCGCGGGCTTGCCTCAAAAGCTTACCGCCGGTAGGGACTCTCACCCTGCCCCGGAAACAATCTATTTTTCTATAATATATCATGTTCTGGTTCTGCGAACAAGACACATTCAAGCATTTTCAGCTGACTTGGCGATCAAAAGAAAAAAAGGCATCTTAACCGCAGCTAAAGTTATCTTATCGGGCGCCGCGGTTGTGAAAACAGACTATCAAACAAAAAGGTAGCTGTGAATATACTCCAGCTCATGATGCCTGATAAAGGCTCTTGGTACGCGGCGTCCAATGATGCAGGTGACTTCATAATTAATCGTACCCATCCATTCCGCTATCTGGTCTACAGTGATGCTGTCCGGGCCTGCGCCCTGTTCCTGCAAAACCAGCTGTGACCGCTTGTCTTGCTCTGATTTTTGTTCCTGCCGGGCTCGCTCTGGTTCCAGCTGACGCGGGAACTGCCCTGGACCGAACAGAACAACCTCTTCTCCGACTCTTGGCTGTTCACCTTTCAAATCAGTCAGATCAACCATGCAGCTGTCCATACAAATTTTCCCAACGACCGGAACACGTCTGCCGCGTATCAGTACGCTCGCGTTTTGATTCAATCGTCTTGAATACCCATCTGCGTAGCCAATCGGTATAGTCCCGATCAGGCTGTCTCTTTTGGCCTGAAAGCTCCTTCCATAGCTTACAGATGAGCCTGCTGGCAACTGCTTGACATGGATCAGGTTAGACTTTAATGTCATCGCTGGCTTCAACGCCTGCCAGGCGTCTGGACAGCCGGGCGGGATCATGCCGTACATCATCAGACCAGGTCTGACCATATCCAGATGCATCTGAGGAAACCTCATGATAGCCGCGCTGTTGCAGACATGCTTGAGCGGTATAGGCAGGCCAATTCGATCCAGCTCCTGGCTGATACTCATAAACTGTTCAAATTGATGCCAGACATAGTGGTCGTCTGCCTCATCCGCTGTCGCGAAATGGGTGTATAAACCTTCAACCACCATATTTGGCAAATCTCTGATCCATGATATGGATTTAATAGCGTCATAGCCTGCCAGAAATCCTACTCTGCCCATTCCTGTATCAACTTTGATATGAATTCTCGCGTCCTCATGCCGTTCAACTGCCGCATTTGACAAGGCGCTGGCAAGATCTCTATTGTAAACTGTCTGAGTAACCTTGTATTTAAGGATTTCATGAGCACGGTTCGGATCTGTATAGCTGAGAACCAGAATGGGAATCTGGATACCTGCCTGTCTAAGCTCAATCGCTTCATCCAGCATGGATACCGCCAGCCGGTTAACACCATTATCCAGCAAAACGGGAACAACCTGCCTGGCTCCATGCCCATAAGCATCGGCTTTAACCACGCCCAGAATTTCACTGCTGCGGCGCACTTTTGATCGAATCAGCCTTACATTAGCAGCTATTGTGTCCAGATTTATCTCAGCCCATGATCGATGCAGCAAATGTTCATTCATAAATCAGGCAGGAAAACTGTCAGCAGTCATCCTGAAGCTCCTTTCATTTTCTGTCGGTCTGTTCTGCTTCTAAGCAAATAAAGATTGTTACGTGTTCGAGTCTCAAACAATTACTTATTCCCATCCGGTTAAGCGATAGGCAGATGATAAACTGCTAAGCAGATCTTCAGGCAGCATACCGCGTCCGCTTAATTTTTCCGCGGCAAGGTCAGCGGCAAGACCGTGATAGTAGACACCTGCCAGTGCCGCCTGCTTCGGCGGCATCCCCTGGGCCAGAAATCCGGCTATCAGTCCTGTCAGCAGATCACCGCTGCCGCCGCGTGCCAGGCCATTATTCCCTGTTTGATTAATAAATACCTCACCATCCGGAACCGCTACAACCGTTCTGCTGCCTTTCAGCACAATGATAGAATGGCTGCGCTGTGCCAGAAGACTCGCCTGCTGCTGACGATCATAACCAGATAGATCGGGTGCAAGCCTGCGATATTCACCAGGATGAGGGGTTAAGACAACAGGGGGCAATCCAGATTGACTGACCCGGCGTTCGCATCTGCGCCACCAGCTTTCAGGCTGAGCTGAAATTATATTGAGCGCGTCGGCATCCAGCACCACTTGCCTTGCTGAATCTATTATTTTCTCCAGAGCAGGCTGCAGATTGTCAGTTTGACCAATGCCTGGTCCAGCGGCCACAGCGTCCGCCTTTTTAATACCGGCATCAATTGAACGGAGCAACGCGTCACAGTTGTTGAAGCCTGCTGATTCAACCAGAGCCTCTGGAATACCCGCGACCACAGACGCGGCCGCGTCGGCAGCTGTCAGAAGATGCAGCATGCCCAGTCCCGATCTGGCCGCGGCTCTGGCAGCCAGCACCGCGGCGCCCGGCATTGCCGATGATCCCGCGATTAAGAACAGTCTGCCAAACTGTCCTTTATGCGCCAATGGGCCACGTTTAAGCTGTGAGCGTATAGGCAGGATCATCGCGTCATCAATCAGGCAGCAGGCTGGCTGGTTGATTTCAGCAAGTGCCTGCTCAATCAACCGCCCGGAGATACCAATAGACGCAAGATGAACAGTACCGGCATGCGTAAAGCCCGGCTCAGCACATAATCCTATTTTGGGTAAAACAAAAGTGAGGGTCATATCGGCTTTCAGCGCATGCCTGGCTGGCACACCCGTGTTGCTGTCAAGTCCGCTGGGAATATCAATGGAAAGCAGCTGAACACCGCGGGATCTTGCCTTTTCACACCAGGCACTTATTTTTTCGAAACCTTCCGGCAAGCCTCGTGATGACTGAAAACCAGTACCAAACAGCCCGTCAACGATCAGGCGCAGGTCTTTGATGAAAAAATCTTCTTCTCTGACCGCGCCCAGCGGCAGACCCATTTTCAGCAAAGCCTGACGATTCTTCTCTGCTTCATGCGGCTGAGGCGAATCGGGATAAAGCTCACGGCAGATAACCGGCACTCCTTCACCCATGAGCATACGTGCGCAGGCAAACGCGTC
>SLMY01000174.1 GCA_007133255.1 Clostridiales bacterium | reverse complement strand
TCCCATACAATCAGACTCCTTTATATTTGTTTGTCACGTTTGCTGGCAATATATCCAACAAGTCCGTCAGCTTCCATAATCGCCTTGATAAAATCAGGGAACGGATTAGCCTGATACTGTTCATCTTTTGTCAGGTTGCGAATAAGACCGGAGTCAAAATCAATATCCAGCTCATCACCCTGCTCTACTGCCTGACTCGCGTCAACTGACTCAAGAATCGGCAGACCCATGTTAATCGCGTTACGATAAAATATCCTGGCGAAGCTGGGCGCTATCACACAACTGATACCACTTGCCTTGATGGCAACGGGTGCATGCTCACGCGAAGATCCGCAGCCGAAATTAGAACCGGCCACAATCACATCTCCGGGACTGACTCGCGAGACAAAGTCGGGATCAATATCTTCCATGCAGTGCTTCGCCAGTTCTTCCGGCACAGATGTATTCAGGTATCTTGCCGGGATAATGACATCGGTATCAACATTCGCGCCATATTTAAAGGCTTTTCCTCTAGCTCTCATATCAACTTTCCTCCCTTTATGCCTGTGGTGCCGCGATACGCCCGGCAACAGCTGACGCGCAGGCTACCGGTACACCGGCCAGGTAAACTTCTGATTTCTGATGACCCATACGGCCAACAAAATTGCGGTTCGTAGTTGACACACACCGTTCACCTGATGCCAGAATGCCCATATGCCCACCCAGACAGGGACCGCAGGTTGGCGCGCTGACAACTGCGCCAGCTTCAGCGAATATTTCCAGAAGACCTTCTTTTAAACTTTCAATCCAGACCCGCTGTGATCCGGGCAGAACAATCAGTCTGACACCCTTGGCCACTTTACGTCCTTTCAGATACTTCGCTGCCAGGCGCATATCTTCCAGACGGCCGTTGGTGCACGACCCGATCACAACCTGGTCGATCTCAACAGGATCAAAAGTTCCCATAACCCGTGTATTATCAGGCAGGTGCGGAAAAGATACAGTCAGCGGTACTTGTGAAAGGTCAATCTCAATTGTCCTGGCATATACAGCGTCCTCATCGGCCTGCCAGATCTTATAATCACCAGCTTCATAGCGCTTCGGCGCGTATTGCTTCAGGTAGTCAATTGTTTTTTCATCAACCGGGAAAATGCCGTTCTTGCCGCCGGCCTCAATAGCCATGTTGCAGATTGTCAGCCGTTCAGCCATGCTCAAGGACGCCACGCCAGGACCGGTGAATTCCATTGACTGGTAAAGCGCGCCATCAACACCAATCATGCCAATCAGGTGCAAGATAAGGTCTTTACCTGTTACAGGCGGTTTAAGACTGCCTTTCAGGTTAAAGCGAATAGCTGCCGGGACACGAAACCAGGTCTGCCCGGTAGCCATGGCACAGGCAAGGTCGGTACTGCCCACACCCGTGGCGAAAGCACCCAGCGCGCCATACGTGCAGGTATGTGAATCAGCGCCGATAATCGCGTCGCCTGGCATCACCAGGCCATTTTCCGGCAGGATAACATGCTCCACGCCCATTTCGGCTTCGCCTTGCTCGTAATAATGCGGCAGATTAAAACGTTTGGCGAATTGCCGCATCTGGAGACAATGCTCCGCTGATTTAATATCTTTATTCGGTGTGAAATGATCCGGGACCAGCGCGACTTTGTCGCGATCAAAAACATCTTTCGCGCCTGTTTTCTCAAATATATTGATCGCGGGCGGAGCTGTTACATCGTTGCCAAGCACCAGATCAAGCTTAGCTTCTATCAGCTGACCGTCCTCTACTTGTTCCAGTCCGGCATGTGCCGCCAGAATTTTTTGTGTCAGTGTCATCGCCATAGGATAATCCTCCCATTCTGAATCTTAAGTAATAGGTTACTCATTAGCATACGCTGAACCCGTTTGACAGACAAGCACAAACAGACAGGTTTTTCTTCACGGTTTTTGCCTATCTTTAGTAAATCAGGTGAATATGCTATACTAACGGCGCATTCAAGAAATCGGGAGGGTAATAATTTGAGTCTGTTAACACTGCAGCAGATCAGTAAAAGTTATTTTGGCAAGCTGGTCCTCGACCAGGTCAGCCTGCAGCTGGATGAGGGGGAGAGACTGGCGCTGATTGGACAAAACGGTGCCGGAAAAACAACCCTGCTGCGGCTGATTATGGGACTTGAAAAACCGGATACCGGCAGCATAACGCTGGCGTCAAGGGTTATTCCCGGTTATCTGTCTCAGCATTTCAGCAGCCAGGAAACAGACGATTATCCACTCTATAATCCGGAACTGGCCGCGCTTGAGGAAAAACTGCGGGATCTGGAAGCGCAGATGACGCAAGCCGCCGCAACTCATGAATCAAGCCGCAAGGCCCTCTATCATGCCTATGACCAGGCGACAGCGCGTTTTGAATCAGCGGGAGGTTATGCCTTCAAGCACCGTATGCAGGAAATGACCGCAGGTCTTGGCTTGCCTGCTGAATGCCTGCGAAGGCCGCTTCATACCTTATCGGGCGGCGAACGCATGCGTGTTGAGCTGGCCCGGCTTCTGCTTCGCGACCCTGATCTGCTGATGCTTGACGAACCGACCAATCATCTTGATTTTTCCGCTATGGAATGGCTGGAGCAGTATCTGTCAGGTTTTAAAGGATCGGTTATCATCGTTACTCATGACCGGGCCTTTATGAATCAGACCGCGACCGCGACCGCTGAGCTGAACCAGGGCAAGCTCAGAGTCTGGCAGGGAAATTATCAGAAATACCTGGAACAGAAAATGAGTGAGACTGAGCATCTTGAACGAGAGATCAAAAATAAGAGCCGTGAACTGGAGCGCCAGAAAGCAGTCAAGCAAACCATGCTCTCCCACCGGAATATTTCCGGTTATCACGCACGTGAAAAAGTAGTCGATAAAATGAGCCATGAACTGGATGAGATCAGACAACGATCCCGCCACCTCAGCACCCGGCAGCAACTGAAGTTTAAAGTCACGGGTTCCGGACAGCGGCACGCGTCCGACCGCCTGCTGCTGGAAGCCGTCGATCTGGTTATGTCTTACAACAGCCAGCCCCTGTTCTCACTTGAACAACTAACACTGAAAGATCATGAAAAAACCTGCCTGTGCGGCCCGAATGGCTGTGGTAAAACAACACTGCTTTCAATTTTGCTTGGGCAGGTTGAGGCGAAAAGCGGTCAAATCACACTCCATGCCAATTCAGCTTATGGCCATCTGGGCCAGCATGTTTCATTCAAAAACGAATCTGCCACTTTGCTTGATATTTTGCTGAGTCAGGCCAGTCTGACAGAGACACAGGCACGCACATTACTCGCCAGCTACGGTTTTCGCGATGTAGATGTTTATAAGAAAGCAGACATACTCAGCGGTGGTGAAAGGGCCAGGCTTTATCTGTGCTGCCTGCTGCTCGAACAGCCCGACATGCTGTTTCTGGATGAACCGACGAATCATCTCGATATTGAGTCCCGGGAAATTCTTGAGCAGGCGCTGCGTGATTATGACGGAGCCATTCTGGCAGTGAGTCACGACCGCTATTTTATTGAGAACTGCTGCCGGAGTGTCTATGGATTTGTCGGCGGGCAAGTGTGTTTTTACGACAGTTATCAATCTTACCGGAAAAGCGCGGCACAGCCTGCTCTAGACGCAGATCTGAACCAAAGGGGCGTCAGCGGCCATCTGCGGACACCTGTTTCGGAAAACAGCCGGGAAGCGTATCACAAAGATGACAGCCGCGGCGGCAGACCCGATCCTGACAGCCAGGATCATGAATCGGACCCAGATCCAAAGAACCCGGCTGAGCTGCGGCGCCAGACAGCCTGGAGGAAAAAAGAATTTCGTGATATCGAGCAGCAGATAGAGACACTGGAAACAGAGAAGCAGTCACTTGAAGACGAATTTGGCCAGGGAAATGACGATCAGGATCATTACCAGCGCTACGCGGCTGTTCTGGAAAAGCTGGATACGCTTTATGCCGACTATGTAGAATTGGCTGATAAAATAGGTCAAAGTCCCTAATACTTCAAAGCGGCTTGCCGCAAGAATGAAGTTTCAGGGCGAACTGACTTTTTACTGTGGTAAATTCAAGGAACAATCAGTGTCAGAGATTTCGGATTTACATCAATTGTAACCGGCAGGTTGCTGCCCTGCTCACCGTCCAGATCAAGGGGGATCTTGCAGCTTTCTTCACAGATGATTTCTATATGGCTCGTCTGAAAGTAAGTAATCCGGTTATTTGTGATATGATCTCCATTCATCATCTGCATCAGGACCGGCATCAACTCGAATACATTCTGCTTATGAATCACCAGAACGTCGAGAAGCCCATCGCTGACCGACGCTTTGGGGGCCAGATAGCGAAAGCCCCCGACACTTTTGGAGTTAGAGACTACAAACA
Organism: Clostridiales bacterium; assembly: GCA_007133255.1. GTDB lineage: Bacteria > Bacillota > Clostridia > Saccharofermentanales > UBA5734 > SLHU01. The sequence continues at coordinate 3,420 of SLMY01000174.1, read as the reverse complement.
GCAGGATGTCTTCATTCACGGTTCGCTCTTTGGACACCATCTGAATACGGACCGGCTTAAAACGCTGCGATTGCAAATCAATCGCGCCGCTGATCAGATATGCCAGTTTACCCAGAACTGTTTTGGCTTCGGAAGGTACTTTATAGGCGACATCAGTCAGCATCCCTCCCGCGGCAACGTTCAGGAAATGATGGCTGCCGGCTCTGCCTACATCAACTGATCTCGTTTTCATCTGTTTGATCATATCGCAAAAATCAGTTACATCACGCGGCAGCTTAAGCGCGCTGGCGAAATCATTTACGGTTCCGGCCGGATAAATAGCCAGCGGTGTGGCGTGTGAGCCATCCGCGAGCCCGTTGACAATTTCGTTCACGGTACCGTCTCCGCCAACAACGATCAGCAGATTGGCTTCCCACGGTTTAAAATGCCTGGCGGCCTGATAAGCGTCACCGGCCCCTTGTGTCTTAATAATGTCGGCGTTGCTGATAATCTTGTCTGTCAGCAGCCTATCGATAATTTTATCAACATTCTTCTGCAGCATCTGCCGCCCTGCTGTCGGATTGATGATGATACGGGCTTTCAAAGTGATATCCTCCTTATACCGGCCGATTTTCAGGCAGACCAGTTATGTCAATTATAAAAGGCACGTTTCGTGTGGCAAGCTCATAAACTCCCGATCATAAGATGTTTACAATGCCTGAAGGTCTTCAGAATTCGTTGAAATATTACACCGGATCAACTTTCATTTTGAATCCTATTATAGCAGATTATTCATAAAATTTCGCTCATCAAAGCCATCGCGCTGCGCAATCCGTCTGTCGCGGCTGAGAGTATGCCTCCAGCGTATCCAGCCCCTTCTCCACAGGGATACAGCCCTGGAACATTGCTTTGCAGATCTTTATCTCTGAGAATTCTGAGGGGCGCGGAACTTCTTGTTTCAGCAGCTGTCAATATCGCCATTGGATCAGCAAATCCAGGGATTTTCCTGTTAAGAGCAGGCCAGACATCACGTAAGGCTTTTACCATGTAAACAGGTAATATATCGGCTATTTCGCTCCAGACAACCCCAGGTCTGTAAGTTGGCTGCAAAAGCATGTCATCATCTGATGATCTGATCCGCCGTGATTGCTTGAACAGATCATCGTCCGGCTCAAGTCCCAGAAAATTATGCAGCCGTTGCACTGGTGCCCTGGCCTGCCCGCCGCCGCTGCTGAACGCTTTCGCTTCAATCTGGCGCTGCCAGCTAAGCCCGCCCAGGGGACCTTCATGAGGAAATCGTGCCGGGTCTGCTGTCACCAGCAGACCGCAGTTGCTGTTTATGCCGCTTCGTGCGTGATAGCTCATGCCGTTCGTCACAATACCGCCGTTTTCCGACGCTGAAGCGATCACATAACCACCGGGACACATGCAAAATGAATAAACCGTGATCCCTTGATCAAGATGCACCGCGAATTTATAATCAGCAGCGGGCAGCAAACGATGATCTGTCTGTTTTCCATACTGTATGGTATTAATGTCTGATCGCAAATGCTCAAGCCGAACGCCCATCGCGAATGGTTTAGCTTCCATGCGCAGGCCCTGGCTGAAAAGCATGTCATACGTGTCTCGAGCACTATGTCCTACAGCCAGAATCATATGTGAGCAGGCGATTTCCATCTGCTCATATCGATCACCACGGGTTTTTCTGATCTGAATTGACGCCAGTTTATGCTGACTGACTGAAAAGCCGGTTAAACAACTATTGAACCAGACTTCTCCCCCGAAGCTGATTATTTTCTCACGGATCTGTATCACAACAGACCGCAGACGATCGGTCCCGATATGCGGCCTGGACCAGAAAAGAATATCCTCTGGCGCGCCGGCCAGTACAAGTTCTTCAAGCACACGCCTGGCCAGTTCGCCTTTCACATGACTTGTCAGCTTGCCGTCAGAAAAAGCACCGGCACCCCCTTCGCCAAATTGCACATTTGATTGCGTATCCAGCTGCCCGGACTGCCAGTAGCGCTCCACCTTGCGGCCGCGGCTGACAACATCCTCACCTCGTTCGATCAACAGCGGACATAAACCTGCCATAGCCAGAGCCAGGGCAGCGAAAAGGCCGGCCGGACCACCACCGATCACAACAGGCCTCGGCTGTTTCACAGCCTGCGTGAACCTGCCTTTCACAGCCGGCAGCAACTGGCGTATACCAGCTGAATCAGTCGCGTCAGACTCAAAGCTGATCAGGTACTCAAAAACAAGACTTGATTTTTTTCTGGCATCCAAAGACTTGCGAACAATCCGATAAGGCTTGTTTTTCAGCTCATTAAGCGAAAGACCACATGCTTCAGCTACCGCCTGATCAAGTTCTATCTGCTGATGGCCAGGCGGTAAACGAAGCCTGATCATACTGCTGCGGCTCATGGCTGCCATCTCCCGAATAAGTGATCAATCTTTTTCACTTCGTTATCAGCTTGTCTGGCCTTTTCCGCTGCCTGTACACCTGCCAGATGACCTGACGACCAGGCCCACTGCAGATTGAAGCCGCCGCAGTCACCATCTATATCGAGTATTTCACCGGCCGCGAACAATCCTGGCCGCAGGCTTGATTCAAGTGTATCAGCATCAAACTGGCCAACATCCAGACCACCGGCTGTCACCTGTGCCTGATCCCAGCCCAGTGTATCGCTGACAGACAGTCTGGTTTTCAAAAGCACGTAAGCAATCCTGTCAATCTGTTTTGTCTCCAGACCGCCGCATTTTTGACTCAGCGGCTGATTGAGCGCTTGTTTCAACAAGGCCTGGCCGATTTTTTTCGGCAGCAGACCTGTCAGATAATCAGACAAGAGCAGCTCAGGTGAATGCTCGGCTCGCCGCTTGAGCCATGAACGTAATTGATCAACGTCCCATTCTGGCAAAAAATTCAGTTCAATCCATGATTCATCCAGCTGGTTATTAGCGGCGGCTTCTGAAACCAGTCTCGACAGCTGCAAAATCGGCGGACCTGAAAGACCGTAACGAGTGAATAAAATCTCACCCCGCTCCGATCGTCTGCGTCTCCCCTTCAGATTAAAAGAAGCTATCCCCTCAAACTTGCTTCCCGACAGTCCACCGCTCCAGGCAGTTTCAGTCTTGATCTGAACCAGTGCCGGAAATAGCGCTTGAACCGTGTGCCCCATGCTTTCCATTAATTGATAGCCACTGCCGTCGCTGCCGAACGCCGGTCCGGCCATTCCGCCCGAGGCTATGATCACCATGGCTGCTTTAACCATTCGTCCATCATCAGCTGTCACAGTAAATCCCGGCGATTCTTCCAGCGCGCGACTGCCAATGAAAAGCGGCTGCTCGGGATTCACCTTGGCCACTTTAAACTGGGTGATTGACTTCACCTGAAGCCGGTCAGCCTCAAAGCGAAGATTATCCAGAACCGACGCTGCCTGA
>SLMY01000278.1 GCA_007133255.1 Clostridiales bacterium | reverse complement strand
TTTGCCATCGAGACCAACGTAACGATACCAGGATAATGACGAACCGGCTTCAACCGCGACACGTTTGCGAACCGCGCCGGGCAAAACACTTTCTTTGTACGCGTCGGACTGTTCTTCAAACAGTTCAAAGCTGGGTACTGAAACAACTCTGACCGCTTTGCCTTCAGCAGCCAGTTTTTCCGCGGCTGCCAGGATAATTTCCACTTCAGAGCCTGACGCCATCAGGATCAGTTCAGGGTTGTCGGCATCACGCAGGATATAAGCGCCTTTTAAGGCATCCGGACCTGTCTGTTCGAGTGTTGGCAGGTTTTGCCTGGAAAGTACCAGACAACTGGGTGACTGGCGTTTGAGCGCCGCGAGATAGCCGGCAGCCGTTTCTTTACCGTCTGCCGGGCGGAACACCATAATATCAGGTGTGGCACGGATAGCGGTCAGATGCTCGATGGGCTCATGAGTTGGTCCGTCTTCGCCAACTCCAATACTGTCGTGTGTCAGAACATAGATTACCGGCAGTTTCATGATCGCGCTCAGGCGCAGGGCCGGTTTCAGATAGTCACTGAAAATAAAGAAGGTTGAGCAGAACACACGCAGACCGCCATGCAGGGCGATTCCGTTCGCCGCGGCTGCCATCGCGAATTCACGAACACCAAAGTGAATATTCTTGCCTTTAGGATCTTCGTCAAACCAGCCTTTACCTTTAATTTCTGTCTTGGTTGAAGGCGCGAGATCAGCGCTGCCGCCGATCAGGTTCGGCAGGCGTTCCGCCAGCCGGTTCAGGCAGACGCCGCTGGTGGCGCGTGTCGCGCTGGCACCTTCGAATTCCCAGAACTCCTGATCGTTCAGAAGGTCAGGCAGATCCATATTGAGGCATTCATCCAGTTCGGCCGCTTTGTCGGCATATGATTCACGATAACGTGCGAGCATGTTATCCCATTCGTCCTGGGCTGCCTGCATGCCTTGTGTCATGTCCGCGAGATAGTCAAGAAGCGATGCCGGGACGGTAAAGGGTTCACTTTCCGGCCAGCCGAGTGTTTTTTTAGTTGCCTCAAGATTATCTTCGCCCAGTGGTTCACCATGTGTTTTCGCCATTCCCGCCAGCGGTGAACCGTAGCCGATCTGAGTGGTGACGATGATGATCGCAGGACGGCTGCTGTCGGCTTTCGCTTCTTTTAATGCGGCCGCGATCGCTTCGGTGTCATTCCCATCAGCGACTTTGATCACCTGCCAGCCGTAAGCCTCATAGCGTTTGCCAACATCTTCTGTAAACGCGAGATCGGTGCTGCCTTCAATAGAAATCTCGTTATCATCATAGAAAACAATAAGTTTGCCAAGTTTCAGATGGCCGGCGAAGGAGCTGGCTTCACTGCTGACACCTTCCATCATGCAGCCGTCACCAACAAGCGCGTATGTATAATGATCAAAAACCGGGAAGCCATCCTCGTTGAACCGGGCTGCCAGATGAGCCTCAGCTATGGCCATACCTACAGCGGCGGCGATACCCTGGCCTAAAGGACCTGTGGTCATCTCAACACCTGGTGTATGTCCGTATTCCGGGTGACCAGGTGTCTGGCTGCCCCACTGGCGGAAAGACTTGAGCTCATCCATCGCGAGTCCGTAGTTAAACAGATGCAGTAATGAGTAAAGCAGCATTGAACCGTGGCCGGCGCTCAGCACAAAACGATCACGGTTAATCCACTGCGGGTCAGCGGGGTTATGCTTCAAATGATTGGCCCACAGCTCATATGCCATCGGCGCCGCGCCCATGGGCAGACCGGGATGACCTGAATTGGCTTTCTGAACACCTTCGGCTGACAGAACACGTATCGCGTTAATGGCCAGCTGATCCATCTGTTGTTTGTTGGTCATATACATTCACCTCGTAAAATTATTTTGTAGCCCGGTCAATCCTGTCAAGGCCGGGCCGGTTGAAACTTTAACACTTTAATATCTTTCTTACACAGCCAAGACAGCGCGATTCGCGCCGCGCCGGCTGAAAAAGCCGTTAAGTCATCAAAGGTATTATACATGAAAACAAGACAGATTCCAAAGCTTGTCCTGCCTTGATCCGCTATGCAGACTGGTACGCTGCTAATCAATTGGTTTTTCTACCCGGCCAATCTGCCAGATAGCGGCACCGGACAAGATGATCAGCAGGGAAGTAACAATCAGCAGGACCTGCGCGTTGACCAAACCTAAAAACATCGGCTGCTGATCATAGTCAGACGTCAGTGTCATGAACCGGTTGCCAAGCCAGATCCCAAGTAATATTGACGCGTGAAAGCATGAATTAAACAGCGCGATAAAACTGGCCTGATTTTCATCTGGCATATTAATGTAAGTTAAGTTGGTAAACGATAAACTGATGCCCAGCATCATGATAAAGGTGTAAAAGGACGCGATCACATATAAAATCAGACCAGGCAAACCTTCACCAACGAAAGCCATCGCCAGCAGCCCGACCGCGAAGAACATGGTGCTGATTGAAAATGAACGCATCCAGGCAAAGCGGGCGATCATTTTTTTCCAGAACGGGGTGAGCGCGATGATGACAACCAGATTGAGCAGACTGACTCCTGTGATCAGAGAATACGAGAATCCCAGATCAGAAATGAGGTAAACGATGAAATACTGTCCCGGCAGGGACGCTGATACCGCCCACAAAGCGGCGGCAAGAATTGTGAACAGATAAACACGATGAGCCATAATATGACGCGGCAGCTCCAGCAGTCCTTTGCCGCGTCTTCTGGCGATAGCGCCCGGCACACCGGGATTCTCAATTTTGGTCAGTGTCCAGAGGTCCGCCACCGCTATCACGATCAGGATTAAACGCAGGGTGATGAAAGCAGTGCGGGAAGAAGAAAGATCGGTCAGCAAGTCAGTGAATAAACCGCCTAAAAACAGGGCGCTGAAGGTGACAATAACATTCGTGGCATGCAGGAATGAAAAAAAGCCGAGTCGAAGATTGGCTGGAATACTTTTAAGGTGCCACATCTGCAGCCCGGGTCCGGACAGCGCGCCAAGCAGATAAGCCATCACAACAAAAAGAAGCACAACATTTAATGTAACCTGATCAGAAAAACCCAGCAGAGGAACAACCGCCGCAGCCAGCAGATTAAAGCTATGCTGAATCAGCCGGACAATCCAGAGCGTTTTCTTGGGGTCAGCGATCTGCTGCAAGATAAAAGGTGACAGGATCTGAAAGATATTGGCTAGTGAAGCCAGCATAATGACCATACTGATCCAATCAGCGTCGGCATCCAGCGACAGCCAGAAGCCAGTCAGGAACGCGCCGGCTGTCAAGTTAAACAGTAAACTGTTGCTGTAGCCGTATATCACAATATGGCGTCGTGATCTGACAGCAGGGTCGGGGCCGTTCAGGCCCGCCTCAGTCATATTCTGGGTTATAACAGCCTTAAGCTGATTGGGTATTGTGCTGATAGGCATACGTGCACAGAGCCTCCTGCTTTTTACGATAATACATAGTTCAGTATAATGATCCGCGGCTGGATTAACAAGAGCCGGAAAACGAGAAGCCCCGATTCTTTCCCGAGCATGACTTCGCTTCGCGGTCTGCTCATGCAGATCTGCCGCGGACTGTTCCCAGGGATAAAAAGCAAGGCTCCGGTCATAAACATAACCCTTAAACATAACCCTTATCTTTTCGCAGGCAAAAACCACTGTCTTCAAGCGGCGGGATGCGCTTTGTCAGCTGTGAGTCATCAACCTTGGCCTTCTATATGCTTTTTTATCGTGGCCGCTTAAGTCGTGGGTAGTTAAAGCTAAACTATGCCCGAAAGTTCAACGTTCAAGCCCGAAAAGTCATCCTGATCGCTTATTCGCGATCATCAAACGTGATATGATGAAACTAATATGACTTTGAGACTTTAAATAGCTGGTAGCTGGAGGTCCTTATGAAAAATGTACGTATGCAATGGATCAGTCCCTTAGAAAAAATCCTGCCCGGGCAAAGTCTGCCGCCTTCTGGTGATCTGAACATAACCGCTTTACGTGGAGAGAAAACGGCCGTTCAGCTGGCTGTAGACTGGTCATGGCAGATGGATCAGCCTTTCCGCTGTGACTGCCAGCTGAAACTGGATAAAAAGCAGCCGGTGGATATTGACTTATACCAGGTCAAAGACGTGCCATCCGCTTATCCGGCCTATCCGTTGTATGATCATGATTATCTGTCAACAACGCCGGGGCTGTATCCGGACCGGCTGGCTTACCTGATGCCCGCCGCTGACGCGCGGCAGCCGGCCTGGCCCCTGAATCTGGTGGCTGAGAGAATCACTGTGATTTGGTTGGAATTGACTATACCTGATCATTTCAAGGCTGATACGATCAGTTTTAAACTTCAGCTAGTTGATGATCAGGGCACATTGGCTGCAGACGCGCCGCTGAAAATTGACATTATACCTGTTTCACTGCCAGAGCAGCAGTTAAGGCATACGGAATGGTTTCACACTGACTGCCTGGCTGATTATTATCAGGCAGATGTTTTTTCTGAGCGGCACTGGCAGATTATAGAAAGTTTTATCCGGATGGCAGCTGACCACAGCGTTAATATGCTGCTGACACCTTTATTCACACCGCCGCTGGATACCGCGATAGGGGGCGAACGGACAACCGTACAGTTAATTGATGTCAGCCAGAAAAAAGATGAGTGGAATTTTGGCTTTGACAAGCTGAAACGCTGGGTTGACCTGGCTCAGTCGTGCGGCATCCGCTATTTTGAGATGGCACATTTGTTTACCCAGTGGGGCGCGAAAGCCGCGCCGAAGGTGATGGCGGAAACTGAGGCGGGCTGCCAGCAGGTCTTCGGATGGGATACACCAGCAGTCAGCCCCGGGTATCGCGCGTTTCTTAACGCTTTCCTGCCAAAGCTGACAGACAAGCTCAAAGAATGGGGTCTGGCAGATCGCTGCTATTTTCATGTTTCCGATGAACCACAGCTCAAAGACCTTGAGTCGTATCGGCAGGCCAGAGATATGATTCGCCCGCTGCTGAAAGGGTTTCCCATTATTGACGCGCTGAGCGATTTTGATTTTTATCAGAAAGGTGTTGTTGAGAAGCCAATACCCGCGAATAACCATATCAAACCTTTCCTGGAGGCTGGTGTACCAGGTCTCTGGACCTATTACTGCTGCGGCCAGTATATGGATGTCAGCAATCGTTTTATGGCGATGCCGTCGGCCAGAAACCGGATTTTGGGGGTTCAGCTTTATCTTTATCAAATTGAAGGTTTTTTACACTGGGGCTACAACTTCTACAACAGCCAGTATTCTTTGCGCAGGATTAATCCTTACGCGGAAACCGATGCTGGCTGTGCTTTTCCTTCAGGTGACGCTTTTCTGGTTTATCCGGGTGAAAACGGACAGCCTGAAGCATCGCTTCGCCTGAAAGTACTGAATATGGCCATGCAGGATATGAGAGCCCTGTATCTGCTGGAGAGCCTGACATCCAGAGAGCATGTCCTCAGCGTCATATCGGATGGCCTGAGTGAAGATATCCGTTTTGACCGATATCCAAGAGACGCGTCCTGGCTGCTGGATCTTCGCAACCGGGTCAACCAGGATATACGGACACATATCTGAAGCCGGTTATTATTATAATGCGTATGGAGAGCGTGAAAGATTTGCGCAACGTATTTTGTTTATTGAGGTAAGGGAGTTGTGGGTGAAAAGGGAGATATCCTCCGAAACTGTGATAAAATGGAACCAGATCAATCTGACTTCATCAAGAAGCGAAAGGAGGCAGTCCGGATCTAAGCGACTTGGATTCGCGAAGAAGTATCAACGCGTCTCATGCTCATGAATCACTCTTGTGATGATCTGGCCTGATACCCTATGAAAGATCAAGTTCTGTTAACCTTAGACATGCCTGCCGCGGAAGCCGCGCGCCTGCTGCTTCGCCATTATCTGTCACAGACAAGGACCGCGGCGGAAGCGATCCGCAGCAAGGATGATCAAGTGTCGGTAGATGGTGTGCATGATTTCCGGGTCGCGATGCGCCGCTCCCTGTCGGTGCTGGACAGTTTCAGGCCCTGGCTGGATGGCAGCTGGCATAAGAAGTATGCCAAAGGCTGCTATTCCTGGCTGAGAAGCATGAGAAAACTGCGTGATCTTGATGTTCTGGCAGCCCGGCTGAATGCTGAACAGGATAGCCAGATACAGCTTGATTCCAAATGGCTGAAAAAACTAAATAAGCAGCGCGGCGAATTACGGTCACAGTGCCAGGAGGCGGTCAGCAGCAAGACTTTCCTGAAATGGATGGCTGAGCACGTGGCTGCGCTGAGCAGTGAAAAAGCCATGCGGCAGATGTATGGACCGATGTGCGGCAAGACAGGTGAACTTCAGCTTTACACGTTGTCAGATTGTCTGCCCGCTATCGTATATCAGGCAGGCACGTCTCTGACGGTTTACCGGCAGGCACTGCCTCCCTTAAGCAAGCTCCCGCCTGAAATAAGTGAAAACCCGGAAATGCTCAGCGGCTGGGACGACCATTCCACTGAACTTATGCACAAGTTGCGGATATCGGTTAAACAAAGCCGGTATATACTGGAAAATCTGCTTTTTATAAAAGGCTTTTCGCGTCAGCCGGGCCTGTTGGCTGAACTGAAGCAGTTGCAGACGTGCCTGGGTGACTGGCACGACGCGCTGAAAGCATGTGAGTGGGGCTGGGAAATAGCCAAAAAGCATCCTGACCATCAGCCGCTGCTGACCTGGCTTTCAAAAACACAGGCAGAAAAACTGGCCGCAAGAGAGCACTTTGATAAAACATGGCCGCGTTTTGACATGAACCAGATTCATCAGCAGTCAGTGAAAATGCTCAATTCTGTTTATCAATAACGAAAAACCTGGCAGCTGACATTTGACCGGCCGCCAGGTTTTCTGATTATGTGTCAGTTATTATTCCATTGTCTTAAGCAATGATAAAGGCTGTTAATTGAAACTTATGAACTCATCCGACTCCCGGCACAACTGGCGCGACAAATGTACGAGTCGCCAGCTGGCTGTCAAGCATCAGCAGCGCGTTGGGGTTGTCACCAGCCATCTTGAATTTATGGATCAGATCAGAAGCGTTCGCTTCCTCTTCTACTTGTTCGGAAACATACCATTCAAGAAAAATACGGGCGGCATGGTCACTGGCGTTAATTGCTTCTGTCGTCAGATTATTAATCGAGGCGGTCACTTTCTTCTCGTGGGACAGTACATTCTTAAAAACATCAAGTACAGAATCCCATTCTTTATCCGGCTGATCGATTTTCATCAGCTGAACGATTTCGTCCCGGTACTGCAGGTAGCGAAACAGGTTTTCCGCATGGGCCAGTTCTTCCTGGTACTGTACGTATGTCCAGTTGGCTGCACCCGGCATGCCTGCCTCATTAAGCCAGTTTGACATTGAAAGATAAAGAAATGCCGAATAGTATTCTTTGTTGATCTGATTACTAAATTCGTTCAATAATTGTTTGTTCATGTTGAATCCCTCACTTCTGAATTGATTTTCTACATTTAACTGATAAGACATTATAAAATAAGTCTGTCGCATTCAATACTTTTATGCGGTATCTTGAGTTACCAGAAACTAAGAGATATGATATCATTAAAAGGCAGGCAGATGATCGGATCCTGTTATAAAGGGTGCTGCTCAATCAGTCCGCGAGATTAAAAACACGACAAGAAAGAGTAGGTGATTCGATGAAACTAGGTGTATTTACCGTTTTACTTGGACAACAGAAACTGGAAGATGTTCTGAAATATCTGGCCGATCTTGGTGTTCAGGCTATTGAGCTGGGCACAGGCGGCTATCCCGGTACAGCTCACGCGCCGGCAGCTGAACTCCTTGCGGA
>SLMY01000266.1 GCA_007133255.1 Clostridiales bacterium | reverse complement strand
GTCTTTGAACTCCAGATAATTAATTTGCTCCCAGTACTTATCAAGAAACTTATACGCTCTTTCCTCATAAGGAAATTCTAAAAAATCCTTAGTCGCATGTCCTGTATCCAGCATGAGTGAAACTTTATTGAAATCCAATTCTTTCATAAGGTTTTCCATATCAGTAAAGGTTTCACCCAGAGCGTCTGTATGATTATGGTAGTGAGCGCTTATTCCATACTCTAACGCCAGCTCCCCAATTGTATTCATGATATCGCCGTATTTCACAAAATCTTTTTCAGTACCTGCCGGATCAATACAAGCAGCAAGATTACATCCTAGTTTTTGCATAAACTCAAATATCGGCTTATAGCTATCATATTGATCGTGCAGTTTCACATCCACCGCTGCCAGCGATAAGCCATATTCATCAAGCATACTTTTTAGTATGTCAGGTTTATCAATATATGGTTCCAGTCCCCAGTGAGCAAAGCTGGTAATGCCGTCATAGCCAGCGGTTTTAACTTCTTTTAACCACTGAGCAAACTTGTCACCTGAGGGGATATTCCAGTTTAAATGCATGGCCGACAACCGAACGTTCAAATTTTTCTGAGAGCTGCTATTGTTATCCATCATCTTTCACCAACCTTGATTGATTCTTTTATACTATGCAATAAAATTGTTTTTTCACCAGGGTAATTGTTTCCCCGTATAATCTAAAAATATCTCATGCTGCTTTTCATCATGAATGAGTTGTACAATTGACTTGGCAGATTCAGTTGGTTCTAAAGGCGCGTCTTTCATGCGCTCAATATCACCAAACAATTGAGTTCTCATCCATCCAGGATGAATCGCATGTACTTTTAATCCAGAATCAGCAAAATGATTATAAATCATTTTAGTTTGCATATTAACGGCAGCCTTTGACATGGTATAGCCATATTGACTGGTTCTTTGCAATAATGAAACACTGCCCGCGAGTGACGAAATATTGACTAATGTTTTTGGTGATCCTTTCAGCAAAAGATCTATTACTGATTGGGTCACGCGCAGTGTGCCATAAGCATTTATCTCCATCATCATCCGAATATCATCAAAATACTGTTCCTCTAATATGTTTCCCGATCTGTCTATCGCGCTGCCCGCGTTGTTAATCAAAAGATTCAGCTGATCTGTATCCTCTCGTATAATATTAGATGCTTGTCTGACAGATTCGTCTTTAGTAACATCAAGCTTTATTATTTTTATCTTGCCAGAATACTTATCAGCCAGTTTATCTATTTCATTCAGATGATCTAAGTAACAACCCGCATAAACGAAATAATCAGATTGGATTAATTCATTAACTAAGCCAAGACCCAGACCACGTTCAGCACCCGTAACATAAGCTTTTTTCATTGCAGCATCTCCTTGCAGCATCTTCTTTCTATCCGTTTATAAAGAAGTGCTGCTAATTAATTCCAAACTCATTCCCCAATCTGTTTCACTTGGAATATCAGGGATAAATATTCTTCCGACCATGTCAGATTCAATTATTTCTGTTTTATCAGTCAGCCATTTACCGCTGGTTGGGTTAAACCAGGTTAACTTATACTTTGCGTTTATCCTAGCGCCTCTAATGATTGCTCTGGGAATTTCATTGTCTTGCATCCGTTTCATTAACATATCTTTTCCAAAGCCTTTAGGATAATCTTTTTCAAAATATAACAGAAACAAGTCTTTATCCGGTGTTCTAGAACAATATGCCCATCCTCGATATCCCATCGGATCAGCCATTTTATTTGGTGTTATCAGGTCCGCGTTTGGCTCAAGCTTTTTATACCTATTTCCAAAGGCCATAACAAAATCAAGAATATACTGTATTTGCTCTCCAGACTTAAATTGTAAGGCATCCCATATTTTATACTTTGAATCCTTTTCAATATCAGCGCTCCATACACCTTCCGCTCCATATATGTAGCCGGCAAGTCCGCCTGACAATACACTGCCATACAAGCCTGATCGACAATTTAAATTTGCCTCTTCACTCGGTGCTGGCGGGTTGTCATCTGGAAAACCCGGATAATAAGGCTCCCCATTAAAAGCAGGCATAGGTGGGGTTGAGTTGAATATTTCGGTCAAATACCAATTATAATCATGTTCTCTCCAGTTTCCTGTTTGATGAAACGAAAGCCATCTTGCTTCTGACGCATCACCAAAATTAATAAGCGTTGATGGTGACGCGTTTGTACTGACAAGTGTTCCAAACGGCGGCGGACCATATTTATCAAGAACCAAATTGGCAGGTTCATTAAAATCGCGAGAAGGAATAGATGGTTGATGCCAATCAAAATGAATCGGACTTAAGAGACAGTTATTTGCCTGATAACGAGCAAAAATATACTGTATATATCTTGCGTATGAGTCTGGCCATTGATAGTATTTCTTCCACGCCTGACTTGCATCTCTTCGCGATACCTCGATAAAAGCAATGAAACCATTTTCATTTAAATAGTCAATTTTTCGATCCATGTATTTAAAGTATTCAGGATTTATTCTGTCAACATCTGGAAAAACATTCTCATAATTCGCGACTTTACCAGGAAATAAAAATGGACGCCCGCCTTCGTTATACATGTCCTTCGCGCTTTGCGTACCGGCTTGTTTCCAGGCAGCTCGAATACTAATAGGATTGTCGCTGTCTTCTTCCGTTATAAACGCTGGATGGCCGTCGTTTGACCAATTTGGAAATCCTGCTATCATGGCAATCGCGTTATATCTTTGCTTTTTCCTAAATGCGACCATATCCTTGAAACCCATTTCAGAACCAAGCGGATATTGTTTGTTATCCTCATGCCAATGGAACCTATAAGTCGGTGCTGCCCACCAAGTATCTCCTACTAGAAAATAAGGTGTCCCATCTGCATACTCAAAAGAATGTCCGGCACTATCTGGTTTTATAAAACCTCTGCGGCAGGCATTATCCTCTTTCTCCTCTTCAGTCCATTTGATAGCGGTAAAAGTACCCTTCTTATTATTTAATCCATCATCAGACTGGTTTGAACCACTTTCCCATGACCATTCACCTGAAGATACCGCTGTTATACGAACACAAAAATGATTATCTCCATTCCAAAATCCATAAACTCTTTTCGAAAAATCAGGTCCTTTGAGATCAACCCATACATCAACTTCAACATATGGATTCTCATATACATTATTCGCTTCAAACGTTAAATCAATTTTTTCCCACAAATGTATGCTGGTCTTCACAAAAATAACCCCCGCTGATCTTCAACGTTTTAAACATCACGCAAAAGTTTCTTCCCATTCAGATATCAACGTAATATGTTCTTTTTTAATCATGTTCACATTCTTCATCACCAAACTTGTTTTAATAGATACGTCCGGCTGGCAGCCCATCCGCTATTTCCTCGGCCAGATCATAAAGCCAGCCAAATCGCTCAGCCAGTCTCAACGTAGTAAACTTAGGTCTGACCTCTTTCCCATGGGCTATGGCGTCATAAGTGTCTTGTTTACTGTATCCAAGCTGATCCGGGCGAACAGGGCCGCCAATCGCTGTTATGTGGTCTCGTGCTTCAGGAAGAAGTTTGCTGAAACGGTCAACATAGTTATAGCCGAAAGCCTCCATGGCCGCTTCAATAGACTGCTTTTGCGTCTCCCACATTTTGCCCTGCGGCGGCAGGGGATCATTTTTCGCGATCGCCTGCTCAGCGAGCGGTCCATAGACGCGCCTGACTTCCTTTTCCCATATATGTGCCGGCAGCGGCGGCTTTTGTAACGGCAGCCGACGCCCTTCAAAAAGTCTCATGTACAGGGTCATGCCGATCAGTGTGCCTATGCCTACTTTATCGCCATGCAGGCTGCCTTTCTTATGTCTCTGAATATCACGCATCTCAAGCAGATGTGATATATGGTGGTCGGAACCGGAAGCCGGCCGCGAACTGCCCATCATCTGCATCGCGATCCCTGTCAGGGATAATGCCTCCATGAGTTGGCTGCAGGCTTCTTCTTTTTTTATCTGATCCTGATGATCAGTCTTGCCAAGAGCGGTCAGATTTTCAGCCAGGTCGAGACAACTGGCTACAGCCTGATCTACAAGGCCGGCAATCAGGGGACAATATGCTTCATCTTCCGCGAAAAAAGCCAGTCGCCAGTCAATCAGCGCGATAATCTTCGCCAGCACGTCTCCGAAACCTGCGGCGATCATTTTCTGCGGTGCCGCTGCCAGGACAGTCGGGTCATATAAAATAATATCAGGCGCGATACCTGGATAGGTTGTTTTAAACCCTTTAACGATAAGCGGCGTTGAACCGGACGCGAAGCCATCTACAGATGCTGCTGTCGCGTAGGCAACAAATGGAATGCCTGCCATATAAGCATTATAGCGTGTGATATCCGTTAGTGTACCGCTGCCGCAGGATACCAGAAAATCCGGCTTATCGGACATAGCGGTGAGCAGCGTTCCCAAAGCCTGTTCATCAGCATGCAGATCATCCCGCTCAAAAATAACCGCTTCAGGGCTAAAATCTTTTAGTCCCTCCATCAGCGTGTCACCAGCGACAGCCCGCGTAACAGGATCCATTATAACTTTACAGCGTCCGCTCATCTTCATATCCTGAAGATAATGGCCGGCCTTGATCGCACTATCTTTATCTTTAATCATTGCTTTAGTTTTAATCGTATGAGAACGTCCGCAGGCAGGGCAGGTTTTAGTTTGTCCCATCCAGTCTGGAAGCAAGTCATGATCTATTCTTTCGCGCCAGAACTCAGGATGATTCTCTTCTCTCAATTTCGTTTTCAACGAAGCTAGCATAACTCTCCTCTTTTCGTAAAGATATCTTTAATGAAATATAAACATAAGTTTAATCCAATAATGTCCTAAAGAATATTATGCTGTTTAAAAGTCTGAGGCTAAAAATTTAAGCTGTTGCAGCTTTCTTATCAAAGGTTTTCCGCCAAAAGTCTGAAAAGCGTTCATATTATGATTTTTTGCTTCTTCAACATTTTCCGGACGATCATCGAAATAATATATGTTTTCCGGAAATGCGTTTATATCGCCAATCGTCTTTTTGTATATCTCCGGGTCTGGTTTCATAACACCAATTTCAAAAGATAAATAAGCTTTCTTAAAAAAACGACTCAGCTGGTCTCTTTTTTCTACATAGCGCCAGTGAGACGGACTTGTATTAGACAAAACATAAAGCGGATATTTTTCACAAAGAGCGGTCAGCATTTTCCCTGTCTGCTCATAAGCCGGTCCGATAATTTGATTATATGCCTGCTCAAACTGGTTATAATCAACACAAATCTGCACGTCCTCTTTTAGCTTCCTGTAGAAGTCAGATAAGGTTTCTATTCTGCCGCTTTCATAATCTCTAACAGCTTGACTCCTGCCCCATGCCTGTTCAACACGGCTTAGTGTCTCATGATTGTCTCTGTTAATCTGCCACAACGCTGATACATCATTGAGCCTGACTAAAACATTGCCCAGATCAAAAACAAGCACTTTGCCTTCCCTTAATTTATTCATTTTCCTCTGTTCCTTTTCATGTATGCGGTTAGGGTTAAAATCAAAATAACCTGTGGAATTATATTGAACAGGTAATAGAGTGTCAAATGATTTCTGGCAATTGAAGAAAGAAGGGTATAATATAAGATACCCGAGACAGAAGCAGCAATTAGAAATCGCCAGGCAATCAGACGGTCAGAACGACCTGCTAAAAAGGCCAATAAAAGGATGCTAAGGCCCAAACAGAGTGAACTGAACGCAAAAAACACAAAATCCACATAGTCACCACCTTCCGATTTAGTATAGCATATTGCGATGAAATGTAATATGCAGGCGGGTATAACAGAATCACAGGATGACACACGCGCTGCAAAGCACCTTTTACTTTAATCTAGACCGACTATCTGCTAAGATATTGCTATTGATTAGGATGGAGAAATGAGACGTATGGAACAACCAGCATTACAGCAAATTTGGCAGCGTGCGCTGCGTCTGCTTGAAGGCGAGATTTCTGAAATCAGCCTGAACACATGGATTATGCCAATGAAACCTGTATCCGCGAGTCGGGACGCGTTCGTACTGTCGGTCCCCAATGATTTTCATAAGACTTTTGTTGATCAATATATTCCTCTGATCCGTAATACGATCAAAGCTGCTTCATCAGTTGATTATGACGTCCAGATTATTGTTGGTTTGCCTGAACCCCGGCCATCACAGCCGGCAGATGACATTAAAGATGACAAATCAGACAGAGGGCTTGGTTCTATTGGTCAGAGCCGTCTTAACACGCAATACACGTTTGATGCTTTTGTTGTTGGCAGCGGCAATCGTTTCGCCCATGCGGCCTGTGTCGCTGTAGCGGAGAAGCAGGGAGGCAGAAACTTTAATCCACTCTTCTTATATGGTGGTTCTGGTCTGGGCAAAACACACCTTATGCATGCCATTGGAAATTTTGTCACAAGCCAATATCCGGACAAGCGTGTGTTATATGTTCAGTGTGAGCAGTTTGTAAATGAGTTCATCTATACCATTAAAGAAAATAAATACGATGATTTTCGCAGTAAATATAGAAATACAGATATGCTTCTGATTGATGATATTCAATTCATTGAAGGTAAGGAACAGATGCAGATTGAGTTTTTCCATACCTTCAACACTTTATATGAAACTGGAAAGAATATTGTGATGACCTGCGATAAACCACCGCAAAGCCTGGCTTCGCTTGAAGAACGGCTTCGGACAAGATTTTCCTGCGGGCTGACAGTTGACATTCAGCCACCTGATTATGAAACCAGAGTCGCTATCTTAAAGCGCCGGGCACAGAGCAGCCACGCCACCGTTCCTGAAGAGGTGTTTGATTATATCGCTTCTCATGTAGCTTCTAATATAAGAGAACTTGAAGGCGCTTTCAACACTGTCTTATGTTATTCACTGCTTGCCGGTTCAATTACGCTTGATATTGCCAGAGAAGCACTTAAAGATATTATTCAGCCAATCGAGACAAAAAAAATCAGTTGTTCTGTTATTATGGATGTTGTCTCTCATTTTTATAATGTAACGATAGAAGATCTAAAATCAAATCGCCGCAGCAAAGAAGTAACAAATCCCAGGCAGATCGCTATGTATTTATGCAGAACACTGCTTAGTATGACATTGCCGCAGATTGGCACTGAGTTTGGAAAAAGAGATCACACAACGGTTATGCATGCCTGCAATAAAATCAGCGAAGCGCTGAAAAGGGATGACAGCAGTCTGAAGAAAGATATCGAAGAGATTAAAGCGAGGATCAGTAGTTAAAGGGAACAAATGTCTATTTATACACATGTTTTCTGTGGATAAGTGGATAAATTCGCAGGGAAAGACTGTGGAAAAAAAGATTGTGAAAAGATATACACAGTCAAGACCATGCAATCGTTAATTTATAAACAGTTTTTCAACAGCTGAAAGGACGAAAGCTCTAGTAAAAGTAAGTTTATCAACACAATTCACATACCATAAGAATAAAAGTGATAAAATATATAGTATATATTAAGAAGGTAATCATGCCGGGGAGGATCAAATATGAAATTCATTTGTTCACGCGATCGTTTAATAGAAGGTATCAGTATCGTACAAAAAGCTGTCGCGACTCGTTCTACTTTGCCTGTTCTGGAAGGTATTCTTGTTGAAGCCGGTGAAGGTGTTAAACTGACAGGATATGACCTTGAGACAGGAATTGAATGGCAGATGGACGCGGATGTTCCTGAATCCGGCAGTATTATTCTTAACGCGCGCATGTTTGGTGATATTATTAGAAAATTGCCAGAGGACCTGGTTAGTATTGAGTCTTCATCTAATCAGACCGTGAAAATTGAATGTAACAGCACCCATTTTTCAATCAGAGGCCTTTCAGCTGATGATTATCCTAAAATTCCTTTAGTTTAAGAAAATATGAGCATGAAAAAAAAAAAAAAAGTTTTTAAGG
>SLMY01000135.1 GCA_007133255.1 Clostridiales bacterium | reverse complement strand
TTAAAAGCATGTGCTTGTGACATGGCATTTTCAGTCCGGTTCAGGCAGTCTAAAATCAGCTGGCCAAAATAAGGATAACCAACTTTTCCCTTCACTTCAAAATGAAACTCCCCGTCATTATTAACGAGATAAACGTGATCACCATCCTGACTGCTGGTAATATCAACGTACTTGCGCAGTTCCAGATAACCCTCTGTTCCCATGATAAAGGTTCTGCCGTCCCCCCAGGTCGATAATCCGTCTGGCGTAAACCAGTCAACACGAAAATAACCGGACACACCGTTGTTCCCGACAACATTAAGGTCACCATAATCATCAAGCTCCGGATATTCCGGATGGTTGTAGTTCGCGATCTGACTATTAACGATCGATGCGTCATCTGAACCAGAATAATACAAGAACTGTTCCAGCTGGTGGCTGCCAATATCAATCAAAATACCGCCATATTTTTCTCTTTTAAAAAACCATTCCGGTCTGCTTGATATGCTCAGGCGATGGGGTCCAAAGCCTGTTATTTGAATAACCTCACCTATCGCTCCTTTTTTAATCAGGTCTCCGGCAAAAACCCCGGATTCTGTATGGAGCCGCTCACTGTAATAAACCATATATTTCATGCCGGTTTCTGCGGTGACCTCTTTGAGCTGTTCCAATTGTTCAAGCGTCGTGAGTGGCGCTTTGTCAACAAAGCAATCCTTGCCGGCCCTCATCACCTCAAGTCCGATGGCAGGACGGTCACACGGTATCGCGGCTGACGCGACCAGTTTGATATCCGGGTCACCAAGAATTTGCTGCAGACTATCCGCAGGTTTCACCCCGGGGAAAGCATCTATAAAGGCTTTAACCTTTTCAACGTCTTTGTCATAAACATATTTTAAATCCGCACCAGCTTCTACCAAACCATTACACATACCATTAATGTGTCCATGGTCCAGTCCAGCAGCAGCGAACTTGAACTCACCTGCAAGAACAACTGGATTAGGTTTTCCCTTGGGCGCGTAATGCATACCTTCTGATCTGCTCATGGCTTTATTCCTCCTTCATAAGCTTCAGTGATTGTCTCAATTTCAACCAGATATCAAAATGAAGTCGGCAGACTGACACAACAATCTAAAGCTCGTCTCTGTCATCAAGAAAGTAAAGCAGCGCCTGTATAAAGGCCGCCTGGCTGTCACTTCTATTAATTGTTTGATCTTTGTATAGATGAAGCGCGGCATACAATCCAGTAAAGTAATGCGGATCCCAGTCAGGTGTATAATAATCACAGTAGGCTCTGAACAGCCAGTCGCATGTTTTTTCCCAGTCGCGGCTGACTAACTGACAGGCAACTGTGATAATCTTCTTCTGATCATGGCCTCGAAAAATCACATCCCACTCAGCATACGTTTCTGGAATCTGGCTGCTGTTATCTTTTTCGGAAACATACTCAGCGTAATCAGCTTCGGTTTTATTTGCTGTCCAGGCAGACAATTTTGACCAGGGGATTAATTGATTATCATTCCATACTTCCTGTTCCCAGCTTTGCATCGTGTAGAAGGTGATCATCTGATGCAGATCAAAGATGGTATGATCTTTGGCGCATCGCCGCAGCAACTTACTTTTCGAGCCTTCAAAAGGTTCAGTCTTCTTTTTATAATTTTTGTGGGTATAACGGTAGCGGCAAAAATACATTATTAACGATAAAAGCGCGGTTCCTGAGGCAGGATGGTCTGCAGCAAACATTTCTGTCAGCACCGGATAAAAACAGCTGATGGAATGGCCAATTGTATCAGCCAGATTTTGTGTGCCAAGCCGCATCAACGAATTAAACAAGCGCTCCTTGTCTTCTCTTAACGCGACCAGCGCGTAAAAATAGGCGTTATGGACGTTGCCGTCTTCAATCTCCTCAATCATGTTCTCAATAGGATTTTCTACAGGGTCGGGTGCGTGCACATGCGCATTCGCAGATATCTGAATCCATTCCAGATAATAAAGATGGCGCAAAATGACACCGGCAACAGCCTTCTCTGTGTCAAAACTAAAAATGCGTCTGCGCGACAGATTTCTTAGAAAAAGACTCATTTTTATCAAATGGAAACTGCCGAATTGCAGATTACTTTCCATAACCAAGGCTGGAATTAGTTCATCGACAAAAGTTAAAAAAGACCAGCTATCATCAATTTCACTTAGATATGTTTCAAGCGCGTCGGGTTCTTTCGCGTTCATCATCTTCATGAGTGTATGTTGCATACAGGCACATCCTTTCCTGACAGATAAAAGTGAATGCTAGCTTCAGTATAACGCAGTTATTAAAACGGATTCAATACACCCCGTATTTATGTGCCGCGTTGTACATGGCAATGACATTTTCTACAGGTGTGTTATCTTGTATCGCATGTGTTGGCGCGAAATGATAACCATAGCCTTTCATCATAATGGCAAGCGTCTCTTTACAGGTCTGTTCAACCTCATCTTCTGTTCCATAAGCCAAAGGACCGGCGGTTGATATGCATCCGCGAAAACAAAGGCGTGAGCCGAATTTTTCTTTCAGATAAGATGGCTGCATATCTTTCGCCTCGGGCTGCAGTGTATCAACACCGGTGATGCCAATCTCAATCAAATCGTCATAGACCCAGCTTGAACTGCCGCAGGAGTGAATGATCACCGGTATTTTGTAAGACGCGGCCAGATCGGCGAATTGCTTATGAATCGGTTTTAGCATAGTCCGATATAAATCAAGACTAATCATGGGCGCATGTTGTGTACCCAGATCTTCACCGATCCACATGAAATCGACCATCCCTTGACAGGCATCCAGCGTGCGATGCAAAATCTCAAGCTGCGCGTCAGCTCTTCTTCTGATCAGCCGTATGGCAGGTTCATGTTCAGTGGCCAGATGGCAAAGCACATCTTCCATGCCCATCAGACGTCCATTTGAGTTAATAATATCGGGCATGCCCGGACTGCCGATATAAAGCGCGTACATTTGCTGATTTTGCCTGCATTGTTCAAAAGCTGCCTGATAATCAAAATCATCTGGATCAGGCACAGGGAATCGCTCAAACTGCTCATCATCAGCGTCTTTGAGCGGGAAATCGCAAAAATCCCAGTACCCGCCTGATTGGTTTTCTATCCAACGCATAATTGAGCCTTCCAGCTGATTCACCCTTCTGCCCATGGGGACATCAAACAAAGGCGCTCCTGTATAAGGCGTGTTGACCGGTCGATAATCAACACCCAGCGCTTGATTCAGGCTTTCCATATCGTCAGGTGAAAGTCCAAGATGTTTGCATAGTCGTTGATGAATCGCCTCATTCGCTTCATAGCCAATCGTCACCCGATCTGTCTTCTCATGATTAAATGTTCTGATCACCCGTTCTCTGGCACTCATACTTTCTCTGGCTTTGACAATTTTCATCTTTAACCCTTAACCTTTCTACGACACTTCAATCAATTCCATTGTGACCTGATAGAAAATCAGTTTTTAAGAAAACTGATTAATCATTATTTATTCAGCTAAATTATTAACTACTCAGCAGCTTTAAAATTATAAAGCGGATAGAGTCTTTGCCTGATTTCGACTGTGTCTTTAATCGATTCAATCAGTTCGTCAATAGGTTTATAAGCGAAGGCCGCTTCATCGAGTGTGCTTTTATTAACCGTGCTGGAGTAGATGCCTTCCATAGAACGTTTGTATGCCTCCATCGAGATCGTTTTTCTTGCTTCTCTTCGGCTCATCAGTCGTCCGGCACCATGCGGAGCTGAATAATTCCAGTCTGCGTTACCTTTACCCGTGGCGATCAGGCTGCCATCGCGCATATTAATCGGGATCAAAACACGCTCACCTTTATGGGCTGAAATAGCGCCTTTTCTTAAAATCATTTCTTTTAGATCAATGTAGTTATGAGTTGTGGAAAACTGGTCTTTTTTCTCAATTTTCAAACCGCTGACTATTTCCTCTACAATCGCTTGTCGATTTAACAGGGCGTATTGCTGGACGATTGCCATGTCATGAAGATAGTCACGAAAAAGTGTATGCTCGCAGTATGCTAATGACGCGTCAATGCCGCTTCCAGACAGTTTTTGAGCAGCAAGTTTCTGGTAATGCAGAGCAACTTGCTTGCCAAGATGTCTGCTTCCGGAATGCACCACCAGATACCAGTTTTTGTCATCGTCACAATTCACTTCAATAAAGTGATTGCCGCCACCCAGAGTACCGATGCTGAGTTCTGCTCTTTTATGGTCAATCACGTTAGAACAGCGTAGTTTGGAAAGATTGATCTGTTTTAGATAAGCATGGGGCTGCTTGCGAATACTAAAGCCACTGGGTATATTCGCTTTGACAAAAAGATCCATTTTACGAAAATCACTAAACGAACCGGCCATTTGAACAGTCTCCATGCCACAGCCAATATCAACTCCAACCAGATTAGGAACTATCTTATCATCAATTGTCATGGTTGTCCCAATTGTACAACCTGCTCCTGCATGAGCATCCGGCATAATCCTGATTTTACTCCCGGCTGCGAATGGCTGGTCAAGCAGCCGCTGAACCTGCTCTTTAACTGTTGGATCCAGCGTTTTCGTGAAAATCTTCGCTTTGTTATATCGTCCCTCCAAAAGGTGCATAACACATCACTCCAGGCATGGCACACACTTCTTGTCTGTTTTCTGTATATAGTATAGCAGTTTTAATAAACAGTTTCTGATCAGCTATCATCTTCTTGCGTCAAGAAACAGACTAAGCGTTCGGTTATCACCCAATAAGCTTGATTCAACTTCTTTCCACGCGGGTCTTGATCCTGAGACAAAAAATGACATTTATCACTCCACAGCTTTTCTTTTTTCCAGATAAACTAATCGCACGTTATCATCTGCAAAATTTTCTTTGTATCGCCTGTATCCTAGCTTCTCATATAATGCGATGCTCTTCGCGCTGCGATGGCCCGTGAACAGCTCAAATCGATCACAAGAAAAGTAAGCTTCTATCTTCTCCATCAGTTTTCGGCCTATCCCCTGGTTTTGCAGCTCAGGCTCAACAACGAGCCGGCCAATATAACAGGTTCTTCCTTCTTGATATGCTCTGACCGAGCCAACTATCGTGTCAGCACGAACAGCCTTAATCAGAACACCTCTCATCATTTCGCGTTTTAAATCATCTATAGTTTCCAGCATAGGCGGCAGAACGACAAAATCATAGAGTGCTGATTCACCATGAAAGGCACGTTTCTGAATGTCTAAAATAACAGGCAGGTCAGATTCTGTGGCATCATATATATATATTTCCTGATCATACTGTTTCATATAGAATAACCATCTTTCTTTCAGCGCGAACTAAATCAACGAGTGCTAAGCCCATATCAAAACCGCGGTTAAATACAACAGATTACACTTCGTATGATAGATCTGCTTTCTTCTCAATGTCAAACGCAGAAAAATATGTATTTTCCATGGGAATCCATGTCTCAATGAACTTCGCCAGTAAAATCTCGCCGCTTCGCTGTCTGATTCGCTCCAGCTGCTGATTAGTGTCTATCTTGAGAAAGACTTTCAAATCATAGTAGTTAGAAAAAACAGGATGCTGACTGTAGACACCCTCAACCAGATAAATTCTGGCTGGCGGCAGTTCAACCTGTTTGCCCAGCGACATTGTCCGGCAGTCAAATTTCTGGTATGAGCTTAACGTTCCCTGCAGGTAAGGTTTGATAATGGCCTGCTCAAATCGCTCATAATCAATATTACCGCCTGGCTGAGCCAAGCGCTCATTTGTGCGCTGATGCTGCTGCAGAAAAAAATCATCCATATGTATGATCTGAAGCTTATCTCCATAGACTGTTTTGACAGCTTCTGACAAATAACTTTTGCCACAGCCGCTGCTGCCATCTAACGCGATCAGGCTAGTCTCTTTTTGAGAAAGCAGCTGATTGATCGACACGAAAAGGCCAAAAAAATCAGCATGTATTTTCTTGATCAGGCGATAGGCAGGGTGATACGATCGCCGATACGTCTCACTATGATGAACAGCGGGACACCCTTTGTTTTGGTAAGCGTTAATATAAGCATTTATTTTCGCAGCGCTGATTGAGATGATACCTTCACGACTGGCTTCCAGCAGCCATGCGAGCCGGTCCCTAAGCTGAGCATGGCTGCCTTTTATCTGATTCGCTGTACAAACAAATAAATCATTTAAAGTGTTTACAGCCTGATCATTTTCCGGCAGATCCCGTAACGAAACCCGGACAAGCTCCTGGCCGATCATCTCTGAACGCAATTTAAGCATTGGATCGCATTCAGCTGTCTTTTTCGTCATAAAACAATTTTTATCAAACTCCGCGGAAACACTTTCGCACGAATATTGATCCAGGCTTAAGGTATGTTTGAGCCTATTTTGATCTGCAGAAAACTCTGTTTCCGATGTCTTTTGACCACGGCCATTTCTGCTTATTGTTTTGATTGCTGCTAACTCATTTTTGAGCAGCTGAAGAGACTGCTCAGGATCATCAATTAAATGGCCTCCGGCGAACACATGCTGATACGCAAGTTTGACCCAATCTGCTGGCTGCATCAGCGGATACTTTAACTGGTGCTGCTTGATTATTTCTAACCAGCACTTTTTTTCAATTTCTGTTTCCGATGCTTGCATGCTATAGTTCCTTGGGTCTGGTTGAATATTTCAGATTGCTCTTTGTCTCTATCAGCCTTGCTTTCTCGAAAGCCTTAACCAGCAAGGGCACCAGGATCAGCTGCAGAATAATGCCTGGGATCGCGTTGACAAAAGCGCTGGTCATGAATATTTGCCAGGTAAATGGATTACCTGCTATGCCATATAAAACCAGGCTGACCATGCCCCAGACTACGCGTCCCAGAACCATAGCAAGGATCAATGTCACGTAAATAAAGGGGATTTTTTTAGGCAGCAGCCGATAAAACAAACCGGTTAACAAGCCAAACGCAGCCAATTCAAAACTCATAGCTACTGCGGTTGGAAACATAGGCGGCATACCAAATAGCAGGCTGCGAAATAGCGGGGTGATAAACCCGATTAACAGGCCAAGTGGCCAGCCGCAGACAAATCCAGCTACCAGAATTGGCAGATGCATGGGTAAAAATCTATTACCCAAACTTGGGATCTGTGTCAGAAAAGGTAAAATCAGCCCAAGCGCGATAAACATGGCGGCTAAAACGAGTTTTCTTGTTGATAAAATTCTTTTTGTGCTCATGAAGTCCCTCCAAAAAAGCCACTGAAAACAAACATGCTCTTCTGAACATACTGCCTTCGTGGCCTCAATCTAATTGATTTATTCCGTCTATCTTACATGTTTATGTGTCGTTAAAACCATCTTCTGATGATCACACGCCAAGAGTAAAAAGTTAATAGCCAGCTTCTGCCGGCGTCGCCTTTATTTTACCTGTGATAAGGAAGTCCGTCAATCGAAACTGGCAATCATACTTCATGAATTGTCCGAAATTTCATATAAAAACTTCATTTGAAATTCTTTTTTGTGGTTCATGTTAGTTTATATTGTGTTACACTAACTTTGCCAATAATGTGGATAATCCGAGAGACCATAACAATTGCTGATCACTTGTTTGGGATTTTGTTAGTTGCTGGTATAATACTCATTAATCAGCTTTTTAACGGAGATTTTTTATGACAGAAGATCAATTTCATCAAGATGACATTAAACGAAAGATCAGGAAACTGAAGAAAATCGAAATTAAAATCAGGTTCGGACATCATCATTTTGCCGGAAACAAGCAAATGCTGATGCAAAAAACTATGCGCACAGGTTTAGTCTGGGATTCTTTCTTTGGCAAACAAAAACAAGCTGACGGACAGGATAAAACAAGCTCTGGAACTGGAAATGGTTTAGGCGGCTATACTCATTATTCAGTTGAAAAACTCTCAGCTTTGAGTAAAGAAGCATTTCAGGAAGTGATTGCCGCTTTTTTCGCTCATGTTTATTATCAGTTTTACCGTGAGAACGGGCTGATGAGTTTATATAGCTATGACCCAAAACTGTTAAGTCAGATTGGGCTATCGTTTGACGCGGATCATCAGGCAGTAAAAAAACAGTTTCGCAAATTAGCTTTACAGCATCATCCCGATA
>SLMY01000040.1 GCA_007133255.1 Clostridiales bacterium | reverse complement strand
TGGTGAAAATAGTACTGCCTATAGCAAAGGCCAGGACAATGATCAGCGTCAGCCGGTACGGCTTGATCGCTTTCAGCAGTTTTTTTAACGCGCCTTTAAAATCGCGCGGCTTTTCTCCGCCCGTCATAACAGGCGGACCGCCCCCGGGACCGCTTCTGGGGCGTGCAGGACGATTGGCTGAGCCGGACGCCATCTCTTTGCCTGAACCCGTGCCGGCATCAGATGCCGGGCCGTTTTTTGCCTGATCAGCATGCAGCGAGGTTTTTTTGGTCATACGGCCAGTTCCTCCTCTGATAGCTGTGACGCGGCGATTTCGCGATAAACTGCACATGTTCTGAGCAGCTCTTTATGCTTGCCCTGACCAACTATTTTCCCTTCATCCAGAACAATAATCTGATCAGCATGCAAAATGGTACCAATCCGCTGCGCGACAATAAGAACGGTTGAATGAGCGGTTGTTTTATGCAGCGCTCTGCGCAAGGCCGCGTCAGTTCGATAGTCAAGCGCGGAAAAACTGTCATCGAAGATGAAAATATCAGGATGACCGGCCAGGGCTCTGGCGATCGCCAGCCGCTGGCGCTGACCGCCAGAAACATTACTGCCGTTCTGGGCGATCGGCATGGCCAGTTTCTGTTCGGACGCCTGAACAAAATCAGCCGCCTGAGCTGTTTCCAATGCTTTATACAAGGCCTGTTCATCGGCGTCTTCCTTGCCATAACGGATATTACTCGCGACATCACCGGAAAACAGGATGCCTTTTTGCGGTACATAACCGATTCTTGCCCGAAGCTCAGCCTGCTTCACAGCCCGAACGTCTATACCATCGATCAAGATAAGGCCCTGTGATGTGTCATAGAACCGGGGGATGAGGTTGATCAGCGTTGACTTGCCGCAGCCTGTGCTGCCGATGAAAGCGGTTGTCTCACCCGGCCTGGCAGTAAACGATATATCTTTAAGCACGTCTTCCTCGGCATTAGGATAACGGAAACTGACCTCTTTAAACTCAATCAGCCCGGGAGCTTTCTGTGGATACGCGGCTGGTTTCTCAGGATCATTGATCACAGGCTTGACCAGCAAAACTTCATTGATGCGCTGCGCCGATACACTGGCTCTTGGCATCATGATGAAAACCATGGATACCATAAGAAATGACATGATGATCTGCATGGTATATTGAATGAAGGCCATAACATCACCCACCTGCATAGCCCCCTGATCAACTTGTCCGGCGCCGATCCAGATGATCAGCAGACTGGTGCCGTTCATGATCAGGAACATGGTAGGCCAAAGCAGAACCATGAGCCGGCTGACAAATAAATTCGTGTTGGTCAGATCGTGATTTGCCTTGTCGAATTTCTTTTCCTGCTGCTTCTGGTTATTAAAAGCGCGGATCACCATCAAACCTGACAGCATCTCTCGTGTAACCAGGTTAACCCGATCAACAAGTTTCTGAATCATTTTGAACTTAGGCATGGCGATATTGAACAGGACAAGTATCAAAGTCATCAGGGCAGCCACCGCGACAGCTATAATCCAGGCCATTGACAGGTTGTTGTCAATCACTTTGTAAATGCCGCCGATACCCAGTATAGGCGCGTAGAATAACAGCCGCAGCAGCATCACCAGCATCATCTGAATCTGCTGGATATCATTGGTAGAACGTGTGATTAAAGAGGCTGTAGAAAAAGAATCAAATTCAGCGTTTGAGAAATGTGTCACTTTATGAAAAATATCATGCCGCAGATCTCGCCCGAGACCGGCCGCTACCCGGGCCGAGATCAGACCGACAAGAATAGACGCTGACGCGCCAAGCAGGGCAATCAGCATCATCATGCCGCCTGTCCGGAACAGATAACTGTTTTGCAGACTGGAAAGGTCGAAGCCAATCAGATGGTATTCTTGTGCCACCACCGCGATAGCGGCCTGCTCAATAAGCCCTTCCGGCAGAACAGACAGCTCATCTTTTAACTGGCTCAAGGCCGTTTGCCGCTGATCTTCCGGCAGCTGAGCCATGTGGTCAAGTAATGCCTGCAGGTCTGGCAGCCCTTCCAGCGTCTCATCCTGATCAAATCCGCTCAGCAGGAAAAGAGGTATGGTCAGCATTGATTCCAGCTGCCGCTTCGTTTCATCTGATTGATCCGCCAGCAAGACCAGTGGTTCTTCAGCAATTAAGGGGTATTGCCGCAGATACGCCTCGTAGAGCGTGTCTGACAGATCCTGACGGGAAAGAATCTGGTATGAATCTGTAAATTTTTGGCGCTGCGTCTCATCAAGCAGGAGCAGCAGCTGATCCATCTTAGCCTGCCGCATGACTTCCGGTACAGGCTTTTCAACCCCCTGCTGCTGTATGCCAACATTGACAATACGAGACATATAGGCAGGTAACTCCAGATCGGCCATCGCCTGCGTAAAAAGCAAGATGAATATGAGTATAATTGAGCCAGCGAATGGCTTCATATAACGCATGATTTTTAACATGGCCAATCCTCCGGTTATTCCTGCAACCATCTTATTATACTGCAAGCTTCAGCAGGAAAATGTGACATTATCTTGACAACTGACTTATTTGGTTTTTAACTGGCAGCAGATAAGGATACAGACCCGTTTCACGATTCATTTCACTGCTGTGAGTCAGTCAGGATGATTGACAACGCGGGTTCTGTTGTGTAAAGATGTAAAAAACCGCATGAAGCGGTTCGCGGCCTTTCAGAAGAAAGCAGCCAAACGTGTTTTTATTGGTCCGGTTCTGGTAATATAGATCCGGCGCTGAAAATCTGAGTGAAGAGAAGCTATGAAGGTTTCAGGCAATCACAGATTGCTGCTTTCGTGGCTTTTTTCAGGTTTGATCAGCAGCTGGTCTTTGGCCTCAGGCAGATGACTTTGTATCCTGGCCTTGCCTTTGGGCAATCAGGCCTGCTTTATGATAACAGGAGATGACCAGATGGATTTAAAGACTTATTTTCAGCAGCACCCCGTTATCGCCCTAGGTTTTTCCGGTGGCGTTGACTCTTCTTATCTGCTTTATGCCGGCCGCCAGTATGGCGCCGATATTAAACCTTATTTCATAAAAACCGCGTTTCAGCCGCGGTTCGAGTATGAAGACGCGATCAGAATGGCCAGTGAGCTGGGAGCTGACTTGACTGTTATTGAATATGATGTGTTATCCGAACCGCAGGTGACGCAAAACAGTGAGCAGCGCTGTTATTTTTGTAAAACCGCCCTTTTTTCTACTTTGCGCCAGCAGGCTGAGAAAGATGGTTATAAAATCTTAATCGATGGCACAAATGCGTCTGATGACGCGGACGACAGACCGGGGATGCGCGCGCTCGGTGAGTTGTCGGTACATTCTCCGCTGCGAATGTGTGGTCTGACAAAAACAGAAGTCAGACGATTATCCCGCGAAGCTGGCCTTTTTACCTGGGATAAACCAGCCTATGCCTGTCTGGCGACGCGTGTGCCGACCGGCGAGACCATTACCGCTGAAAAACTGCGTAAAATTGAACAGAGTGAAAAATGGCTGCTTGATCATGGTTTTTCAGATTTCAGAGTCAGACTAATGGGGCAAGACGCGCGGCTTGAGTTGAAAGATGAACAAACGCGGCTCGCGTTTGACATGCGCCAGGAGATACTGGCAGAATTGGGACAATATTTTAGGCGGGTGATGCTTGACCTGAAACCAAGATAAGCTGTCTGACTGGCAGACTGCCAGAAGCGAAACAGCCCGTCGGCAATAAACCTTGAAAAGGCAGTGTGATTCAACCAACACCGGTTGACTGGCCTTAGTCAAAATTAACGACAGATAGACAGGCTAAAAATGATAAAGGAGAACAAGGGAGGCCAAGATGCAAGAGCAGATTCTAAATATACTGGAACAAGTCAGGCAGGGTACGCTCAATCCGCAGCAAGCGCTGCATCAGTTGAAAATGCAGCCTTTTGAAGACCTGGGGTACGCGAAAGTTGATCATCATCGCGGATTGCGGCAGGGGATAGCCGAAGTGATTTACGGTGCCGGCAAAACCCCTGATCAGATAATCGGTATCTGCCGTGCCATGCAAGATCGCGGACAGAAGAATATTTTGATCACCCGGCTGAAAGCCGAAGAAGCTGCCCTGATATCGGAAAAGCAGCCGCTGACCTATCATCAGATAGGAAGCGTCGCGATTATAGGTGAAATGCCTGAACCTGACGGGATCGGGCAAGTCGTAGTGGCCACTGGCGGAACCAGTGACATGCCTGTGGCTGAAGAAGCTGCTTTAACCGCTGAGATGCTGGGCAACGATGTGGTGAGGTTATATGATGTAGGCGTAGCGGGACTGCACCGGCTGCTGGCGCATATGGATATCATTATGAAAGCGAAAGTGATTATCGCGATAGCCGGTATGGAAGGCGCTCTGGCCAGTGTTATCGGCGGATTAGCTGATTGTCCGGTGGTCGCCGTGCCAACCAGCATTGGATACGGCGCTTCTTTCCAAGGACTCGCGGCCCTGCTTTCAATGCTTAACTCGTGCGCTTCCGGGGTGAGTGTGGTTAATATTGACAATGGCTTTGGTGCCGGATATATGGCGTCAATGATTAACCATATACGCAGCCAGATATAAAATATGCTAATAGGAGGAATCCGGACAGAGCCAATCCTTTATAGAGGAACGCTGTCCGGTGATGATTATGAAAACACTTTATCTTGAGTTAAATATGGGCGCGTCCGGTGATATGCTGATGGCCGCGCTGCTCGATCTGATCGATGACAAAGATGCGTTTATCAGCCAGATGAATCACCTGGGCCTAGAAGGGGTACAGGTATCACTCAAAAAATCTGTTAAATGCGGACTCACCGGACTTAAAGTTGATGTCAGCATTCATGGTGCTTATGAAGCAAGTCTTGACATTGATCCTGAATCCAAACACAGCGGCGAAACGGATCACGACCAGGACCAGGACGACCACGCGCACGGACACAGCCACAGCGCCGGCCATGAGCACCCTCATGGTGAACCTCACGACCACGCACACGGACACAGCCACAGTGCCGGCCATGAGCACCCTCACGGTGAGACTCACGACCACGGACACGGACACAGCCACAGCGCTGGCCATGAGCACCCTCGCGGTGAAACTCACGACCACGCGCACGGACACAACCACAACCACAGCCATGAGCATGGAGGCGGCATGGAAAAGGTTCGCGAACAAGTGGACAAACTGCCTTTATCTGATAAAGTGAAGCAGGATGTGCTGTCTGTTTATAGGCTCATTGCTGAAGCTGAAGCCAAAGCACATGACAAGCCGGTAGAAGAAGTGCATTTTCATGAAGTTGGCGCGCTGGACGCGATCGCCGATATTACAGGTGTTTGTCTGTTGATGGAAAAACTGGCGCCTGACCGCGTCACAGCTTCGCCTGTTCATGTAGGCAGCGGCCAGGTTCGCTGCGCGCATGGTATTCTGCCCGTACCGGCACCGGCAACGGCGACGATACTCAAAGGCATACCAACTTATGGCGGTCAAATCAGGGGAGAATTGTGCACGCCAACCGGCGCGGCACTGCTCAGGCATTTTGTTGGCGGTTTTACGGGTATGCCGGTTATGACTGTATCCCGGATTGGCTATGGCATGGGAACGAAAGATTTTGCCGTTGCCAATTGTGTTCGCGCTTTTATGGGAACGAGTCAAGCGAACAAAAAGACAGCCCCGGAACGGACTGCCTTTTCGGATCAGCAACAGGAACAGGAGCAAAACCAGCCTCAAAAAAAGTATCAGGACAAACAGGATGCCAATCTGACTGATCTGGCTGAGCTGAGCTGTAATCTGGATGATATGAGCGGTGAAGCAATTGCTTTCGCGCAGGAAAAACTCTGGGAAAATGGCGCTCTTGATGTTTACACAACACCGATTCAGATGAAAAAAAATCGACCGGCTGTTATGTTGTCCTGTCTGTGCCGGCCGGATCAGGCAGACAAGCTAGCCGTCCAGATCCTGCAGCACACGTCAACACTTGGCGTTAGAAAAATTTTCTGGCAGCGTTATGAGATGCGGTCAACTTTCAGGACGAGGCAGACACCTTATGGCCCGATCAGAATCAAGCATTCTGAAGGATATGGTTCTCACAAGAGCAAACCAGAATATACTGACCTGGCACAGGCGGCTTCCCGGCACCAGGTCAGTCTGGAAACTGTTTTAAAGGCTTTTAATAACATGTCAGACATTGAACAGTAAGTCGGTATAGGTTGGGAAAGGCCAGTCACTGGCATCAATCAGCGTCTCAAGTTTGTCAATGTCTTCACGCAGCGCGTTCATACCACTGAAAACTTTGTCGCGGTAGGCAGCTGCCTGGATGACTGTGTCAGTTTCGGCAGCCGCTTCTTCCAGGCCTTGCTCGAGCGACGAAAGTTTCTCTTTAAATGAAAGCAGATACTGGCTGACAGCCGCAAATAAGTCTTTTTCTACAGCCGCGTCATCATAGCCTTCAATAACGGCTATTGAACTGGCCAGCCTTGATTTAAACTTGATGACGGCCGGCAGGATTTGACGACTGGCCATTTCGATCAAGGTAAGGGCTTCAATATTGATCGTTTTTATGTAGATCTCATACATGATCTCACAGCGGGCGTGCATTTCCACAGGTGAGAAGACCGCGTGCCTTTGCATCAGATCAATGTTTTTTTGATCACGGATAACCGCGATGGCATCTACCATATTACTGATATTGGGCAGTCCTCTTTTTTCAGCTTCCTCAACCCACTCCGGCGCGTAGTTGTTGCCATTGAACACGACACGTTTATGCTTCTGGATAGAATCGAGAATAATCGCTGAAGATTCTGCCTGGATATCATCAGCTTTTTCCAGCCGCTGCGCGAACTGAGCCAGGCTTTCAGCGACAATCGTATTGAGCGTGAAGTTGCACTGGGCGATAGACTGCGATGAGCCTACCATGCGAAACTCGAATTTATTGCCTGTAAAAGCAAAAGGCGATGTACGGTTTCTGTCGGTGCTGTCTTTGGGCAGATCTGGCAGACTGGTAGTACCCAGGTTCAGGATGCCGCCGGTTTTACAGGTTTTCGCCTTGCCTTTTTCCAGCTGTTCCAGAATATCTGTCAGCTGATCGCCCAGGAAAATCGATATAATGGCTGGTGGTGCTTCGTTAGCGCCCAGCCTGTGGTCATTGCCGGGGCTGGCGGCTGAAATGCGAAGCAGATCTGCGTATTCATCCACTGCCTTTATAACAGCGCTCAGGAAAAGCAGAAACTGCAGGTTTTCATGCGGCGTCTGACCAGGTTCGAGCAGGTTTTGCCCGTCATCAGTTCCCATTGACCAGTTGTTATGCTTACCGGAGCCATTCACGCCGGCAAACGGTTTTTCATGCAGCAGACAGACAAGTCCATGCCTTCTCGCGACTTTCTGCATCGTTTCCATCGTCAGCTGGTTATGATCAGTGGCGATGTTAGTGGTGTTGAATATCGGTGCCAGCTCGTGCTGGGCAGGTGCCACTTCATTATGTTTTGTTTTAGCGGAAACACCCATTTTCCATAGTTCCTGATCTAGATCGGACATGTAATTAGCAATCCGTTCCTTGAGCTGACCAAAATAGTGATCTTCAAGATCCTGGCCTTTAGGGGGCTTCGCGCCAAATAAAGTACGACCGGTCAAGATGAGGTCTTTTCGCTGGTCAAACATTTTCTTATCGATCAGGAAGTACTCTTGTTCAGGGCCAACCGTTGTAGTAACTCGGTTACAGGTTGTGTTGCCAAGAAGCTTAAGAACACGGACAGCCTGCTTGTTTAACGCGTCCATTGACCGAAGCAGGGGTGTTTTCTTATCGAGCGCTTCTCCGGTGTACGCGCAGAAAGCCGTTGGGATGTAGAGTGTTTTATCCTTGATAAAGGCTGGAGACGTGCAGTCCCAGGCTGTATATCCGCGTGCTTCAAACGTAGCGCGAAGACCGCCTGAAGGAAAGGATGACGCGTCAGGTTCACCTTGGATTAACTCTTTGCCGGAAAATTCCATCATGATTTTCCCGTCTAATGTGGGTGAGATAAAAGAATCATGTTTCTCGGCGGTTATGCCTGTCATGGGCTGAAACCAGTGTGTGAAGTGGGTCGCGCCCTTGGTTACAGCCCAGTCTTTCATAGCGGCGGCGACAACTTCAGCCACTTGCGGATCGAGTGACAAGCCTTCGGCAATCGT
>SLMY01000282.1 GCA_007133255.1 Clostridiales bacterium | reverse complement strand
TGCCGGCAGCGACTGCATGTCAAGTGACTGTGCCGAATCTGCTGTTTTCGCTGTGGAGCCGGCTGTAAGATCGGCCAGGTGCTCCTGTTGAAGTTGATTCATTTCTTCATTTTTTGTTTCTTCAGCACGCTCACTCATATTCTTTCTCCTCAACCGGGATCTCGGCCAGAAACGCGTCCAGGCTATCGTCATCAATAGTCTTTAATTCCCGGTCCGGCTCCAGCAAAATCACATCAAAAGGGTGATCCTGGAAAACCCTGATTCTGTTTAGCCGCAGCAGTTCCAGAATTGCCAGAAAACCTGTGACTCTTTCGGCGCGGCTGGTTTTGTCGGCTGGAAACAGCTCATTGAAAAAAATTCTGCTTTTAAGAGTCAGCGACTTCCAGATCTGCCGCATTTTATCTTTCAGTGAGACTTTCTCCCGTTTCAGGATGTGGCTGATTCTCTGGCTCATATCATTGAACCGAAGCTGATTTTGCCTTGAGATCAGATGGCAGGCCTCAAGAAACAGATCCCAGCTGAGCCGGTCCGGCTCCGGCTCAGATAACAAACCGATCCGCTTCGGCGGGTCAGGCAGACGCAGCTGACAGAAACGATAAGTTTCATGTTTCTGTTTTAATTCTGCCGCTAAAGTTTTACAGCGCCGGTATTCAAGCAGCCTCAGCACCAGTTCTTCTCTGGGGTCCTGGCCCTCATCCACATCCAGCTTGCGCTTTTGCGGCAGCAGCATTCTGGATTTTATCTGCAGCAAGGTTGACGCCATCACCAGAAATGAACTGGCATGGTCCATATCAAGCTGTTCCAGACCTTCCAGGTAAGCCAGATACTGGTCTGTAATCTCAACGATAGGAATATCATAAATATCCAGTTCGTTTTTCTCGATCAGATGACACAGCAAATCAAGAGGTCCTTCAAATTGATTGATTTTCAGTGCTGGTGCCTCGGCGGACATAAATCTCCTTTTATCAAGCTCATTGATCAGACACGATCAATAATCAATACGCATGGCTCTTTTCGCTGCTTTCAGCGTTGCTTTGGCCTTCAGACCGGCCTTTTCACTTCCCTGCCGCAGCACCTGGCGTAGCCCGGCCTTGTCCTGCAGCAGCTCAGTCCGCTTTTCGTGGATTGGTTGATGGAAAGCGAGGAGACGTTTCTGCAGCTTGCGTTTGCAGGCTACACAGCCAATTTCACCGCGGCGGCACTGAGTTTCAATATGCTCAATCTCAAACGCGCTGAAAACTTTATGGAAAGAGAAAACCGAACAGACCTCCGGGTGACCGGGATCATCCTTGCGAATGCGGGCCGGATCAGTCAGCATCGACATCACTTTTTTAGCGACGACTTCCGGTGTATCAGCGAAACTGATGGTGTTTCCGTAACTTTTTGACATTTTCCGGCCATCTGTCCCCGGCAGCACCTTCGTTTCCGTCAGCAGCGGCTGCGGTTCGGAGAATATCGGCTGGTACAGGTGATTAAAGCGCCGCGCGATTTCTCTTGTCAGCTCCAGGTGCGGCAGCTGATCTTCACCTACAGGAACAAAGTCCGCGTTATAAATGAGAATGTCGGCCGCCTGCAGGCAAGGATAACCCAGAAAACCGTAGGTTGTGATGTCTTTTTCTTTGAGCTGATTGAGCTGGTCTTTATAGGTGGGGCATCTTTCAAGCCATGACAGAGGGGTGTTCATCGCGAAGAGCAGGAAAAGCTCAGCATGTTCCATGACTTCCGACTGCAGGAAAATGGTAGCTTTTTCCGGATCAAGACCGCAGGCAATGAAATCCGCCATCAGGCTGGTTACATAATCACCCAGCTGGCTGGTATCCTCGTAGCCGGTTGTCATAGCGTGCCAGTCAGCGATAAAAAAATGGCAATCATAATCGTCCTGCAGCTTTACCCAGTTATGCAGGGCTCCGAAATAATTCCCAAGATGAATCTCACCCGTTGGCCGGGCACCACTTAATACAATTTTTTTGCTCATGAAAGCCTCCACATTTATATATTCTATTTATTGCATGGCGGGTTTAGTGTCCTGACAGCAAGGTTTATGTTCGATATCTGAACCGCTCATACTGCTTTATGGCTCTATCTGCCATGCTTTATCTGTAATTATCTGTAAGGCACGTCTATCGCGTTAACACTTGCAGCCGGGCTTTCAGACGAAAAAACCATCGTTTCTCAACGGCCATCATACCATATTGGCCGGCCGGTTCAAACTGAATCTTATCAGCTGATTCCCAGCATCCGCCAGATAGCGCTGAACAGAAACTGGATTGGCTGCAGGATCACCTGGTTAAACGGCCAGGCGATCCAGCTGAGTACTGTTCCCAGCAGGCCGCGTCCAAACAAGATCAAAACAATAAAGACCATGCCGATATATCGCTCAACACCCATCAGCCGATAGTAGA
Source organism: Clostridiales bacterium (assembly GCA_007133255.1). Taxonomy (GTDB): domain Bacteria; phylum Bacillota; class Clostridia; order Saccharofermentanales; family UBA5734; genus SLHU01. The sequence continues at coordinate 5,786 of SLMY01000282.1, read as the reverse complement.
TCGCGTCAGGCAAAACAGAGCCGAAAATTTTGAACCCATCCAGCGGCGGCACTGGCAGCAGATTAAAAACGGCCAGGATAATATTGGCGAAATACATGCGGTTCAGCAGTTGTGAGACGACATCTGCCAGCTGGCCCTGGCCGCCGGCCAGGACAGCGAAGGTGATGGTCAGATAAAGCAAAAACGCTGAAACGGTTGCCAGGAACAGATTAGACAAAGGCCCGGCCAGGCTGGTCAGCATAATACCGTTTTTTATAGACTTCGCCCGTGAAAAACGCGCCGGGTTGATGGGCACCGGTTTTGCCCAGCCGATACCGCCGATAATAAAAGCCAGCGAACCGATCGGGTCTAAATGAACCAGTGGATTGAGCGAAAGGCGCCCCTGCGCGGCAGCAGTATCGTCACCCAGGCGATTGGCTGACCACGCGTGTGCCATCTCGTGAAAAGACAGCGAGATACAGAGCACCAGAAGGGTGATCAAAAAGCTCTGCAGATCAAAATTGGCCATACCTCCGGTCAGAAGGCCTAAAGAAACAACGGGCATATTAAACTCCTCTTTGGTTTGTCACCATTCTTTCCCGCCCCTGGACAGTATCGGCGCTCTATTGCCGACCCAAATCATTCTGATTCGTCACCACTATCCGGATAAAGGGGTACCCTAACACTATATACCCCGATGTTTAAACAATTAAGGACAAGTTATCAACAACTCATGACGAAACACAGCTATTCCGCATATGGATCGTACAGCTCTCAGCTTAACTGATTCTAGCTAACCGTCTCCACTGAGAGCACACAAGTCTCGCCATTCAGGTTCCATTCTTTGCTGTTCGGGCCGTCCCCTGTTAAAACCGCTTCGGCCAGTACCTCATCGCTGATTTCCTCCTGATGGCGCGCGATAATGGCGGCGATCCGCTCATTTCCCCGATGTCTCAGAATAATGCGGTCGAGCACATCAAAACCACTTTCTTTTCTCATGGTCTGAACCTTGCTGATAATCTCGCGGACAAAGCCTTCTTCTATCAACTCCGGTGTCAGCACTGTGTCAAGCGCCACAGTATAGTCGCGATCACTTTCAGTCGCCAGTCCTTGTGCCTGAACCGACTCAATCAGCAGATCTTCTTCCCTGAGACTGACCGGTTCACCGTCAAGCTCCAGACTAATTTCCTGCTTGTCTCTGAGCTGCGCCATCGCTGCCCGGCCGTCCAGCGCGGCCAGCGCTTGTGTCAACGCCGGGATTTTCGGTCCGAAACGGCGGCCCAGCGTTCTAAGCTGCGGCTTGAACCGGTAATCCTGCAGGCTCGCCTCGTCATCTTGCCAGGTCAGCTGCTTCACATTCAGCTCTTCACGGATCAGGTCCTGATAGGCTTTTGGCAGCCGGCGCGGCGCGACAATAAACATATTTCGCAGCGGCTGGCGATTTTTGATCGCGGCTGTGTTACGGGCTGAACGGCCAAGCACAACCAGCCGCAGTACATCATCCATATGCTTTTCCAGTTCTGTGTCAATCAGCTTCTGGTCAGCCTGCGGATAATCACACAGATGGACACTTTCGGGCGCTTCAGGCTGGTGTGACAAAACCAGGTTCTTATACATGGCTTCAGCCATAAAAGGCACATAGGGCGCGATCAGGCGTGTCAGTGTCTCAAGAACCGTATATAGGGTCAGATATGCGTTCTTTTTGTCTGGCTCCATGCCAGGCTGCCAGAAACGTTCCCGGCTGCGCCTGACATACCAGTTTGAAAGATCATCGGTAAAGTCCTGGATCGCTCTGGCCGACGCTGTGATGTCGTATTGATCAAGCAGCGTGTCAACTTTATCTGCCAGGCTGTTGAGGCGGCTGAGAATCCAGCGATCGAGCTCTGACAGATGATCTTTGTCAATTGTCTGCCCGGTTGGGTCAAAGTTGTCAATTCTGGCATACATAATATAAAAAGCGTAAGTATTCCAGAGTGTGTTCATGAATTTACGCTGCGATTCACCCACTGCGGCATCGGAAAAGCGTGAAGGCAGCCATGGATTGCTGTTTGTGTAAAAATACCAGCGAACAGCGTCAGCGCCCTGTTTATTGAGCACGTCCCAGGGGTCAACCACGTTCCCTTTATGCTTTGACATTTTCTGCCCGTCTTTATCCTGGACCAGGCCCATGACAATGACGTTTTTATAGGGCGGCTGATCAAATAAAGCCGTGGAGATCGCCATGAGCGTGTAAAACCAGCCTCGGGTCTGGTCGATGGCTTCCGAAATGAAATCGGCGGGAAAGTGCGCGTCGAATTTATCTTTGTTCTCAAATGGATAGTGCCACTGCGCGAAAGGCATTGAACCAGAATCAAACCAGCAGTCAATCACCTCACTGACCCGGGTCATCTGTCCGCCGCATTGATCACAGCGGATGTGGACCTGGTCAATATAGGGTTTGTGCAGTTCAATGTCATCGGGACAGTCATCTGAACGGTCTTTAAGCTCAGCGATGCTGCCCACCAGATGCTGGTGGCCGCAGTCACAGGTCCAGATAGGCAGCGGGGTGCCCCAGTATCGCTCGCGGGAAATACCCCAGTCGAGCACATTATCAAGAAATTTGCCAAAGCGGCCTTCACGAATATTGTCCGGTATCCAGTTAACCTGCTGGTTATTGCGTACCAGGTTATCACGCAGCTCGGTCATCTTGATAAACCAGCTGTCACGCGCGTAGTAAATCAGCGGCGTATCACAGCGCCAGCAGAAGGGATAGCTGTGTTCAAAGGGCACTTTTTTGATCAGCCGTCCGGTCTGGGCCAGTTTTCTGATCAGGCCCGGATCAGCGTCCTTGCAGAAGACACCCGCGAAATCAGTTACTTCATCGGTCATTGTTCCATCTTCACGGACCAGCTGCACAAAAGGCAGATTGTGGCGGCGTCCCAGCCTTGCGTCATCTTCACCAAAGGCCGGCGCGATATGAACAATACCTGTACCGTCACTGAGTGTGACGTAGGGATCGGATGTGACAAAGAAGGCTGGTCTGCCGGACTTTTCCACTGTACTGTCAGCATAAGGCAGCAAGGGCTCGTACTGTTTGCCGACCAGCTCGGAACCGGGCATTTTTCGCAGCACACGAACGTCCTCACCCAGGACATGAGGTACCAGGACACCGGCCATATAATAACGGACAGCTTTTGTTTCGCCTTCCAGCTGTTCTTCTACTTCTGCCAGAACATACTCCTCTTGCTCATTAACACACAGGGCAACGTTTGAAGGCAGCGTCCAGGGCGTTGTGGTCCAGGCGGCGAAATAGGTATCAGCTTCACCTTTAACCGGGAACCGGACATAAACTGATGTTTCCTTGATATCCTGGTAACCCTGGGCAACCTCATGAGTTGACAATGATGTACCGCAGCGCGGGCAGTATGGTACAATCTTATGTCCTTGATAAAGCAGATTCTTATCCCATATTTTACGCAGTGCCCACCACTCGGACTCAATATATTCATTTTCATAGGTGACATACGGGTTAGACATATCAGCCCAGAATCCAACCCGGTCCGACATTTGCTCCCATTCTGTCTTGTAAGTCCAGACACTTTCTTTGCACTGCTTGATAAAGGGCTCAACACCATACGCCTCAATGGCCGGTTTGCCGTTTATCCCCAGCATTTTCTCGACTTCCAGCTCAACAGGCAGCCCATGCGTGTCCCAACCGGCTTTGCGCAGCACATCGTAACCTTTCATCAGCTTATAGCGCGGGATAATATCCTTGATGACACGGGTTAAAATATGTCCTATATGCGGTTTGCCGTTAGCGGTCGGCGGACCGTCGTAAAACGTAAAAGGCGGGCATCCGCAGCGATGCCGCATCGACTTCTCAAACACCTTTTCCTGCTTCCAGAAGGCTAAAGTCTCCTGTTCGCGTTCTGTAAAGCTCATATCTCCAGAAACTTTCTGATACATGAAATTGCTCCTCCTCATGTTTAAGGTCGTGCTGTCAAGCGTGAACATTCTTGTTTCTATGTTATGCCGCGCGCAGGCGTTGCGGCAGCCAGCTGGCCGGAAACGGAATATAGCCGGCTTTCGCCTGTCAGGCCGAAAGCAGCGCCGCGTACTGGTTCATCGTCAACCGCGGCAGGCAGCTGAAGGCGTAAAAACGGATGTTCACAGCAGCGGCTGTATAAAAAAAGCACCCCTTCACGGGGCGCTGATCGCGCGATACCACCCGTACACAACAGCTGTCAATAACCGGATATCCGGCCAATGTGACTGACTGTTATCTCGTTTCCCTGTAACGAAGGAGCCGCCATCTATCTATGGCAGCCGGCCGGCCTTTTCTACTGGCAGCCCCAGAAGACTCGACTGACGATTTCCCGTGATAAAAACGGAAAGCCGCGTCTGCCGCTGAAGGCTGTGTTTGTCAGGCAACTCGCGGATGATGTTCACTCGGGACTGCCAGACGCGGCTCGCACCCTTCCGCGTTCGCTGTGCTGCGTGATCCCGGTTACTGTTCCGGTCAATGTTTTTAGCTAGATCTAATCTTTAATGACTTGAAAACAGTCATTTATCCCTCTCACCTTCGCTTCGTTCAGAAGCGAGGGTGATATGCTTGTGGACTGATAAATTATAGACTGATTATTCGTCTTTTGTCAATGGCAGCCAGTCAAGAACCTGCTGGATCATTTCATCCCAGTAACCCCATTCGTGGACAGCGTCTTTCTTTTCCTTATAGACCAGATCATAGCCAAGCTTCTCAAGATACGGTCTGAACTGAAGATTATCCTGATATAGAAAATCGCCCGTGCCGCAGCACTGGAATATTTTTGGTTTCACGCCTCCCGAAGCGGCCGTTTTCTTCGCCAGGGCGTACAGATCGTTATCACTGCCCTGATAGGTTTCCAGTGATCCGAAGATCATCTCCCCTTCGGCTTGTGTCTGGGGATTTTCAATAAAAGAGGCCAGATTGGTCGCGCCGGACAGACTGGCGACGGCAGCATAGCGGTCTGGCAGCCGCAGTCCAAGCTTGAGCGCGCCATATCCGCCCATTGAAAGACCCGCAGCGAAAGTGTGCTCTCTTCGCGCTGAAATTTTAAACAGATGTCGAACCACCTGCGGCACTTCTTCGCTGATGTATGTCCAGTAACGATAGCCGGCCGCCTGATCGGTATAGAAACTGCGGTTTACAGCCGGCATCACAACCGCCAGATGCCGCTCCGCGACATATCGTTCTATGGATGTACGCCGCAGCCAGATGGAATGATCGTCAGATAAACCGTGCAGAAGATATAAGACAGGCAGCGGTCTGCTGTTATCCGTTGTGTCCTGACTGCCGCCTATACCAATACCCTGGCTGGTTTCCGGCAAAATAACATGCATCGTCGCGTGTATACCAAGAATCTGTGAGAAAAACTGTGTCTGCAATAAGGCCATAAGCTCAACCTCTTCTTTCTTGATATTCGATAAGAAACACCACACAGGCACAAGGGCAGCCCTTCACAATAACGTGCGTGTGATCGCGCAGATTTACAGGCAGCCCAATCTGCCGGACTCCAGTTCCAGTTTATCCCTAAGCGTGGCCACCGGCAAGCCAGAATGCTTTTTTTTTGCTGATAAAATCCGGAAAATGCTCTATATAATGTCCCGCGTGCCGAGGATTGACAAGACGTCTGGTCTGATGACCGTTTATCAGTTTACTGGCAGCGCCGCAGCCAAGGCCAAGAACAGGGAAACGGTCGCTCATCATGCCGACATTATAAAGGCAGCCTTGTCCCGGCCGGGCAAACCCGACATTTTCCAGACCAGCCCGGACGTTTTTCTGACGGTAT
>SLMY01000224.1 GCA_007133255.1 Clostridiales bacterium | reverse complement strand
TACCGTAATTTGAGTCGGTTGGGATATAGATAAGGGTTATGTCCCGGAAACGCAGCAGATAGTCTGTCAGTCCCCTTGACCATAATCAGATGAAAATGAGGAGAATGAAATGAAAAAACTGAAGACAGGCATTATTGGTATTGGAAACATGGGCTCAGCACACGCGAAAATGATTGTTGCTGGTGATATAGATGGCATGGAGCTGGCAGCTGTTGCCGACCTTGATCAGGCAAGGCGACAGTGGGCTAAGGAGCATTTGCCTGAGTCTGTTCAAATATATGAGAACGCAGATCAGATGATGGGCCAGGCGGGACTGCAGGCGGTCATTGTCGCTGTTCCCCATTATGACCACGCTCCTTTAAGTATCGCCGCGCTGAAGAAAAACCTGCATGTGATGTGCGAGAAACCTGTTGCGGTCACAACAAAACAGGCCAGGGAAATGCAGGAAGCGGCTGACCAGTCAGAGGCTATCTTCGCCGTGATGTTCAACCAGAGAACGAATCCCTTATACAAGAAAGCTAAAGCGATCATTGACAGCGGTGAACTGGGACCGATGAAAAGAACCAGCTGGATTGTTACCGACTGGTATCGTTCACAAAGCTATTATGACAGCGGTAACTGGCGTGCGACCTGGGCTGGAGAAGGCGGCGGTGTCCTGCTTAATCAATGCCCGCATAATCTGGATCTCTGGCAATGGATCTGCGGTATGCCGATTCGTGTCACAGCTTTCTGCCAGGAAGGCCGCTGGCATGACATTGAAGTTGAAGATGATGTGACAGCTTATGTTGAATATGAGAATGGCGCGTCTGGTACGTTTATTACTTCTACCGGTGATACACCCGGAACGAATCGGCTTGAAGTGGTCTGCGATGGCGGCAAGATTGTTGTAGAAAAAGACAGTCTGACACTGTATAAGCTTGAGATGCCGGAAAGTGTGTTCAGCGCGACCTATAAAGGCGGGTTTGGTGAACCCAAGCATACAGTAGAGAAACTGGATGTTTCTGGTGAGAACCCGCAGCATGCAGGTGTTTTACGTGCTTTCACGAAAGCTGTTCTGGAAGGGGCTTCTCTGACAGCTGACGGTCGGGAAGGTATCCGCGGGCTGAGCCTTTCAAACGCCATGCACCTATCAAGCTGGCTGGGGAAAACGATCGAACTGCCGGTTGATGAAGTGCTCTTTGAACAAGAACTGGCTAATAAAGTCAGCCAGTCAAAAAAGAAAAGTGGTACCGGCCAGACTTTATCAGTAGAGGGTACCTATTAATGGCACAAAAAAAATGCGTATGGCGCAGCGCGCTGGTTGGCTGTGGATGTATCGCGCCGATGCATGTTCAGTCACTGGCCAGAATGGAGCAGGTTGATTTAATCGCGGCTGTTGATCCTCTGCTTGACCAGGCCAACCACATGACAGCGATCTGGAAAGCAGGGACCGCGAATCGCGATATGATTCATCAGCCTGTGGTTTTTGAGACAATAGAAGAGATGTTCTCAGAGGGAAAACCTGATCTTGTTCATATCTGCACCCCTCATTATCTGCATGCTGATCAGGCCGCAGCGGCACTGGAGCAGGGTTGTCATGTGCTGTTGGAAAAACCTTGCGGGATCAGTCTTGAAGATATCGAAAAGCTGCGCGCCGCCAGCCTGGCAAGCGGCAGGCAAATCGGCCTTTGCTTTCAGAACCGGTATAACCAGGCTTCTTTGGAAGCCTGGATTCTGACGCGGTCTGGATTACTGGGACAGGTGAAGGGCGGCAGAGCCGTACTGACATGGAACCGTGACCAGTCTTACTATGATCAGGCAGACTGGCGCGGACGCTGGCGTACAGAAGGCGGCGGCGTCATGATCAATCAGGCGATTCACACTCTGGACCTGCTCTTGTGGCTGTCAGGCAGACCGGTGCGTATAAAGGGTCAGTACAGTCAGCGGCGTCATGATCTGCAGATAGAGGTTGAAGACACAGCCGAATGCCTGATTGAACTGGATAATGGCGCGAAAATATCTTTTTACGCGACAAATGCTTATATGACAGACGCGCCGCCGCTGCTTGAGATTCTAACTGACCACTACCGGTTGAAACTGGAAGGTGACAGCTTCAGTCTATATAATCAAATAGGGCAAAGGCTGACTGATCTTGAAAAAAGTGATTTGCTGATCAAAGCGGCACATGTCTTAGATGAGCGATGCTGTTCAAAAATCCAGAATGCTGAACCTGATCCTGACACTTTCTGGTTCAATGCCTGGCGCAGGTATGGGGCAGACAGTGATAAACTAACAGACGGACCTGCGGCAGACAAAGCATACTGGGGACAGGGACACGCGCGGCTGATCGCGTCATTTTATGAAAGCCTTGAAAAGTGGCAGCCTGGCCTTTCGGTTTTCCCGCTAGATGAGTCAGAAGGAAGCGTATCACTTAGAACGCTTCTGGGCCTGTATGAATCTCACCGGCAGAATAAGACAGTTGATCTTTGATCAGCCGGGTTGCCGGTGTTCATGCCAATCAATCTGATTGAGATCCGGTCTGCCAGTCTAAGCAGAATGACCATCATACCTTTGTAAGTTGAATAATATTCTGAAACTCGAAAAGAACGCTCATCAGCGTTCTTTTTTGGTAGAATATCAGTATTGAAAAGAGGAGGACCAGACCATGAAGATCAGACCACTAGATATCCGGCAGTTTGATGACGCGAAGGCAGCCGCTGAGGTGCAGGCTGTCGCGTTTCGTTCATCAGGCGGCTATCGACAGGTGATTGACGACATTAAGAAAGCAGAAGCTGAGCACAGACTGCTGCCAGCTCCTGAAGATAAGAAACCGGTTGCGATACCATGGGGCGCTTTTCTGGATGATCAGCTGATAGCAGTGGTATACGCGATTGATTTCAATATGCGTTTCGAAGGACAATCCGCGGGAATGTGCGGCATTGGCGGTGTAGGTACCCGGCCGGAGTATCGGCGGCAGGGCGCGATCAGGAAAATCATGCAGGCTGTTTTTGAGAATACCCCTCAAAAAGAACAGGTTTTCTCCTATTTATACCCCTTTTCTTTTGCGTACTATCATCAGTTCGGCTATGATTTTGGCTGCCGGAGAATCCAGGCGGAAATCCCCTTCCGGGAGCTAAAGCAATTTAGCTCTTCCGGCCAGATCAGACTGGCGGACAGCACTGACCAGCCTGTGATAGAGAACATATATAACCGTTTTACCGAAGACACAAATGGCGCTGTTATACGCGAAGGCACCCGCTGGCGCATGCTGCTTGATAAAAACCCTTATCTGGATCAGCGTTACACGTATATCTGGACAGATGATCATGGCGATGAGCGAGGATACTTTATCTACGAAAAAAAATCTGATCCTGCCTTCCCGAAACCAGGTGATGAGGTTTTTCATGTGCTGGACTGGGCTGTAACTGACATTGAAGCGCTGCGGGGCATACTCGGCTTCATTAACCGCTTTGACTCACAATTCCGGCTTCTTGAAATGCGTTTGCCTTTACATATGCCAGTTGAGTCTTTGTTTAAAGAGGTTGATCCAGTCAACAGAAGGCTGCAGACTGCCGGACAGATCAGGGTGCTGGATATCAGAAAAGCGCTTCTGATGCTGAAGCTGCCCTCATGGCTGCCTAATTTGACCTGTAAAATAGCTGTTTCGGACGCGTTTTTACCTAAGAACAGCGGCTTATACCAGTTAAGTCTTTCACATACAGGAAACCATGTATTTTTTGAGCCGCAGGACATTACCAGTCAAACTAAAGCTGATCTGCGTATCAGCGCTGAGGCATTGGCCAGCCTTCTGCTTGGCAGTCGTGACCTTAAAGAGTTGATGACTGTTTCTGAAGCAGAACTGAGCCATGAATTATCTGCTAGACAGAAAGATTTGATTCTCGCGTTTTTCCGGGTCAAACCTGCCTGTATATACGACTACTTCTGATCCGTGCTGAGCAATGAAAACTGATTGGCAGCAAATACCTGAAACCCCGGCGACCTTCGAAATGACTGTGCGGCTGTCAATGACAACCGTTCGGCCCTTTCGTGATCCTGCCATGCAGCTGCAGCCTGGCGATCAGCTGCGGCTGCTGCCCCAGCCCGGTCATCCGCGCGATCCTTCAGCAGTCGCTGTATGCCTGAAAAATGGCACGCATACTGGTTATCTTTATGCTGAACAGGCAGCCTGGATGAGTTTGATGCTGAAGGCTTTGCTTTCGTGGCAGGATCGCAGTTTTGTCAAGTCTGTTCAGCGGCAACCTGAATTGAGTCAGATACAGATGACCAGAAAACGGTATCCGATTGTGATTGCCAGTATTGTACTTGATATGCCAACGGTTAAGCCACTTTACACAATCGCTGCCATGATTGGTTTTCGCAGGGATGATTTCGAGGTGTTTTTTCATCTGAAAGATAATCTGTGCCTGCAGCCTCTCCTTAAAGGCTATCAGATCTGTCGGTCCTGTGATTATGATTCGTTCCGAATGCCTGAAAGTTTTATCAGATCCTGGCTTGAGATAACCGGCAGCAGATTGTCTGCCAGATGTTTGGATGATCTGCGTTGAGAAAAGCTGTTTTCGCCTTATTGAAAAGTATCATGAAAAAGCCGTGTTCACCATGCCTTGTCGCCTCATGAGAACATACCATTGACATGTGATTCATCGCGCAAAAAATAAATGCTGTTCAAACGCTTTAACCAGAACTTGAAATCGGTTAGAATAGAAAAGTGAAGGTATTGGATGGTATACGTATAATTATTAGACAATAGATGATTCATTCTTATAAAGAGTGATCAGCATCAGGCAGGTTTACACATAAATGTGGCATGGACCGACGAGGAGGTACATTATGACGGATTATATGCAGGCTGCGGTTTTGCGGTCAATAGGTGAGATTACTTATGAAAAACGACCTGTACCGCAAATCAAGGAAGATCAGGTTTTGGTCAAGATCAGACATTGTGGTATTTGCGGCTCAGATGTACATTATTATCAGCACGGCCGGATTGGTGATTTTATCGTTAAAGAACCGATGGTTCTGGGTCACGAATGCGCGGGTGAGGTAGTTGCTGCCGGCAGCCAGGCAACAGGGCTGAAGGCAGGTGATCTGGTCGCGCTTGAGCCAGGTGTGCCCTGTGGTGTCTGTGAATTTTGCCGAAAAGGCCGATACAACCTTTGCCCGGACGTTGTTTTCATGGCTACACCGCCTTATGATGGCGCGTTTATGGAGTACATTGCCTATCCGGCCCGCTGGTGCTATAAACTGCTGCCAGGCATGTCAACTGTATCGGGAGCCCTGATTGAGCCGCTGGCTGTAGGGTTTCACGCGGCTGGCCAGGGCCATGCCGAGGTTGGCCAAAGTGCCCTTGTTCTGGGTGCGGGCTGCATAGGTCTGATGACCATACTGGCACTGAAGACACGTGGTGTTAACGAGATTTACGTAAGTGATCTGGTTGATATGCGTCTTGATAAAGCTTCTGAACTAGGTGCCACGCGTGTTTTTAATGCCGGCAGGGAAGATGTGCCGGCACTGATTCAGGATCTGACCGGAAACGAGGGCGTTGATCTGGTTTTTGAGACAGCCGGTTCAAGTGTGACAACCAGGCAAACCGCGTCAGCGGTCAAGCGAGGCGGTCAGGTGGTACTGGTGGGTATGACACCGGATCCCGAGATCAATTATGATTTTTCTGCGCTGATGGCAAAAGAAGCGTCTTTGAGTACAGTTTTCAGATATCATAATTTGTATCCAGTCTGTATAGACGCGGCAGGAAGAATTCCACTGGATCTGGACGCTGTTGTAACTAAAACATTTCAGTTCAATGAAATTCCCGAAGCTTTTGAATGGACGGTCGCTAACCGAAATGATTCAGTGAAAGTAGTCATAGCTTTTTAAATATTTTTCTGCCGCGAACGCTGAGCAAGAGATTAGAAGTAAGCATAGAGACATATGCCTAATGAAGACAGACACCCCTCATGGTTGCCTTAAGTTAGGGTATCGGGCTTCCGTTGACCTGAATCTGCGAGTTGTGTATAATAGCGAAGTCGCTTGTATAGGCAGCGGAATGAAATTTCTTAACCAGTTTATCTTGACTTCTGACAACTTAAACGACAGACCATCTGGTTAAGAAACCGGAGGTATGAATGATTAAGTCAACCACTATCAAAGATAAAATAATTGTCCATTTAAAGGCTGAGTCAGCCCGCGGAATCGAAATGGCTACGCCTTTTGAGATCTGGCGCGCTTTGTCGCGGACCCTTGTTGAGCTGATGACTGAAAACTGGGAACAAAGTACACAGATGTATCAGAAAGGTCGCGCGGCTCATTATTTTTCAGCGGAATTTCTTGTAGGTCGTGCCCTTATCAATAACCTGATTAATCTTGACTTATATGAACCTGTAAAAAAAGCAGTTGAGTCACTGGGTCTTCAGCTAGACGAGCTGGAAGATCAGGAAAATGATCCGGGGCTGGGCAATGGCGGACTAGGCAGGCTCGCGGCCTGTTTTCTGGACTCATGCGCGTCAGGCAACCTGCCTGTAAGCGGCTACGGACTGTTGTATCGATACGGGCTCTTTCAGCAGAAAATAGAAAATGGTTTTCAAAAAGAGCTTCCAGATGCCTGGATGGAGCGTGAGTATCCGTTTTTAGTTCGGCGTGACCAGGATAAAGTCCTTATTCACTATAAAGATATGGATGTCTTCGCTGTTCCGTATGATATGCCGATCACAGGCTATCATAACAATAATATTAACACCTTGCGTTTGTGGGCGGCGGAACCGGCTGAGGAATTCGATTTTAATCTGTTTAACTCACAGAGATTTGATGACGCGGTTGTTCAGCGTAACCGGGTAGACGATATATTCAGGGTATTATATCCGAATGATACTTCTTACGACGGGCAGGTTCTGCGTGTCAGGCAGCAATACTTTTTTGTCAGCGCGTCGCTGCAGAGCATCATAAAGAAATATATACAGGTGCACGGTGATGACTTCAGTCAATTCGCTGATCTGAACATGATCCAGCTCAATGATACACATCCCGTCATCGCCATTCCTGAGCTGATGCGGATTTTGACAACGGAAATGAAGATGGCCTGGCAGGACGCCTGGGCTGTCACGCAACGCTGTTTTGCCTACACCAATCACACGATTATGGCTGAGGCGCTGGAAAAATGGGAGATAGGTATTTTTCAGTTTTTGTTCCCGTCGATTTATGAGATTATCGAAAAAATAAATCATCAGTTCAGGGAAGAGATGCATGCGCGCGGGCTTCACATTGACCAGATCAATAAACTTGCGCCGCTGGGAGATGGAAAAGTACGGATGGCCTGGCTGGCGGTATATGCCTCCAGCTCAGTCAACGGCGTTGCTGAACTGCACACGACTATTCTGAAACGTGAGACGCTGCACGATTTTTATCAGTTGTGGCCCGATAAATTCAGTAATAAAACAAATGGGGTCACTCCTCGCCGCTGGCTTAAGGCAGCAAACCCGAAGTTAGCTGAACTGCTGACACAGCAACTCGGGGATGACAGCTGGATTAAAGATCTAAGTAAGCTCAAATCACTTGAACCGCTGAAAGATGATGATCAAGTGATGAAAAAACTGATTAAAATCAAACATCAGAATAAAGTTCACCTAGCCAGCCAGCTGAAACAGATTGAAGACCTGACAGTCAGCCCGGACGCTGTGTTCGATATACAGATTAAGCGGCTACATGAATATAAGCGTCAGCTGCTGAACGCGTTTTTGATTCTTGATCAGTATTTTAACCTGAAGGATCATCCCGATCAGGCCGGTGTTCCAGTCGTTTATCTGTTTGGCGCGAAAGCAGCTCCAGGTTATTTCAGAGCGAAGTCTGTTATCAAGTTCATCAATGAAGTCGCGAAGCTGATTAATAATGATGCCGAAGTAAGTGATAAGATGAAAGTTCATTTTATTGAAAATTATAATGTATCCTGGGCTGAAAAATTATTTCCGGCAGCGGATGTATCGGAACAGATATCAACGGTGGGCATGGAAGCATCCGGTACAGGCAACATGAAATTCATGATGAATGGCGCGCTGACAATTGGTACTTGCGATGGTGCCAACGTGGAGATATCAGAGGCTGGCGGACCTGAAAATTGCTATATATTCGGTTGTAAAGTTGAGCATTTCAAGCAGACCAGAGATTATTATAACCCTCAGTGGCAATATCATAATATACAGGGCCTTAAGCGCTGTGTAGATACTCTGGTGGATGGTACACTCAGAGACAATGGAACT
>SLMY01000128.1 GCA_007133255.1 Clostridiales bacterium | reverse complement strand
TTCGCGATTGATCGGGACATTTTAACCAGCCTTGACTCTTTAGACCAGCTTGATCTATATGGTCAGCTGAATCCCGGTGGTGAAGTAGCTATTCGGATTAATCCAGGTATTGGCGCTGGTCATCATGAAAAGGTCGTAACAGCCGGTGATAAAACAAAATTCGGCATCAACGCGGCGCAGCTGGGGGGCGCACGCCAGATCGCGCAGGCTCATCAGCTTAAAATTATCGGGGTTAACCAGCATATTGGTTCTCTTTTTATGGAGCCAGAACCCTATCTTGAAGCCGCGGAGCATTTTCTCAAAATGGCACTGGACTTTCCCGATTTGAAACTGGTTGATTTTGGCGGCGGTTTTGGCGTGCCTTATCATAAACTGGAAGCGCAGCAGCGCCTTGATCTTGATAAATTGTCAGAAACTCTCAGCCTGATGACACAAGCCTTTGTGGCGAAAGCGGGCAGACCTGTTCAGTTTAAAAGTGAACCCGGGCGCTATGTGATCGCTGAGGCCGGCGTGCTTCTGGGAACAGTTTATGCCTGCAAGACTAACGCGGATACACATTACGCCGGAACAGACCTGGGCTTTAATGTTCTGGCAAGGCCCATGGTCTATGATGCCTGGCACGATCTGATTGTATACCGGGACGGAAAAGTACTGTCTGATCAAGTCAGCCAGACGGTTACAGTTGTTGGCAATATCTGTGAAAGCGGCGATATTATCGCGCAGGATCGTGATTTGCCGGTGATGAAGCCGGGGGATCTCATAGGGGTTCTGGATGCCGGCGCTTACGGCTATTCAATGAGCTCGAATTATAATCATCGTCTGCGTCCCGCGGAAGTCTTGCTGGCGAGCGATGGCTCACACCGGCTGATTCGCCGCCGTGACACATACGAGGATCTTTTTCGTGGAGTCCCTGAACTTGACTAAAGAAACAAGTAAACTTGAGCTTGACAGAGCAACTTAATAATACTAGAAGGGGATTGAGCACGATTGTTTTGTTCAAACACGAGAAAGATTTTGATCAATTAAGCCAGGCGCGTTGTCTATATTAAAACGGATATACAGTAATAGAGAAAAGTGTTTATAAAGATCTTTGAGCCCACCGAATTTATTCGTGAGGGTTTTCACAGGTTCTGGTTTTAAACTAGGCCTGTAACTGTTAAAATGAAGGCTGAAAGAAACACGAGGCCGGACTTTGCGATCGGTATGAAACCACGGGGATAACCTGAAAGGGAACGGGAGTTATAAATGAAGAGACAAGACTATATCAGCTGGGATGAGTACTTTATGGGAATCGCGCTTTTATCAGCTAAGCGCAGCAAAGATCCCAACACACAAGTGGGTGCCTGTATTGTCAACGCTGAACATAAAATTGTATCGGTTGGATACAACGGTATGCCAATAGGCTGCAGTGACGATGAGTTTCCCTGGGCTCGTGAAGGTGATGTTCTTGAAACAAAATATCCGTATGTCTGCCATGCCGAACTAAACGCCATACTGAATAATGTTGGCTTCAATCTGGCCGGCTGTACCATCTATGTACCACTGTTTCCCTGTAATGAATGCGGCAAGGCGATTATCCAGGCCGGTATCAAACAAGTCGTCTATATGTCTGACAAATACGCGAATACAGACCAGGTGAAGGCCTCAAAACGCATGATGGACCATGCTGGTGTCCGATACCATCAGCTGCAGACAAAGCTGGAAGACCTGTCCTTATCCTTTCGGGAAAAAGATGTATAACGATTAAATTGAGCACCGTTCGGAAAGAACACGTTTCATAGTTTACAGCGTGCTGACTCATGTCATCAGGTTGTGAGTCGGCACGCCCGCCCTGACACAGGGCATCTGTTTTTCTAAGTCTGTTGACTATAGCTTCGGCACCAGACCTAATCTTCGAGCTGTTTTAGTTCGAAGGCCACCTTCATATTATCAGGATTAAGCTTCAGGCTTTTTTCAAAATGCTGCCTGGCCTGTTCCTTGTTCTGCCAAAAAAGCATCCCATAGCCCAGAAGCGCATGCAGATTGGCCTCGTTTTCTACTGCCGGATCTTCAATGAAGCAGCGGAAGAAGGGTGTGGGTACCTGAATGGTATTGTTAACATCGGCCAGCTGCCTTTCCCAGTCAAGCATCGCTTCGCGGATCATGGACCTGGCTTTTAGTGTGTCGCCGGAAAGACGCGTTGCCAGCGCGGTATAGTAGATAAACTCCTGTCCCATGTTGGCCATGCCAGTATTTCTGATCCCCGAAATTTCTTTAAGAATCGTGTTGGCTTGATCTGTCTGGCCCAGCTTAAGCAGCGCCTCAGCTGCATAATAGCGGTAAGGCACTGTGACACTGATATTCCAGAATCCGGCATGCATGTTTTCCGGAATTCGCAGCGACGCCTCAAAACAGGATAAAGCTTTTTGCGGCTGGTCTTGTTTCAGCAGCAGCCGGCCTTCAGCTTGTCTGCCGAACATATACTGCTCGGCATAGAGAAATTCTTCGCCTTCTCCAGGTGAGAATTCGTGAGAAGTGAGCTTTTCAAGCGCTTTGTCATAATGCCCGGCCGACTGCAGCGCTTTGACAAGTTCCAGCTGCAGAGCATCTGTTGGCAGATCCGGCTGGTTATCTTCAATGAAGGCGGCTCTCTGTTCACCAGGAAGACCTAATCGTGCCATCACATAGCTTGTCTCAATTAAAAGCTGTTCATCGTGAGGCCTTCGCTCAATAGCCTGCGTTAAAAGCGGCAGCGCTTCCTGCTTTTTGTCTAGATGGCTGTAATAAACCATGGCCAGATTACGGTAGGGTATATAGAAATCCGGCAGGTACTTGATCGCTTTCTGCCACAGATCGGCCGCTTTGGCATATTGTTTTTTATCATACAGCAGGCAGCCGAGCAGATAAGCGGCTGTGCCGTCTTCTGCATGAGCCAGCATGGCCTGCTCCAAAACTTTAATTTCCTCGAGCCGATAGGGGAATACCTCAACCAGTGGCTGTGAAGCTGCCTGCCGTCGATAGGCTTTTGCTTCATCAGCCTGTCCCAGTCTGGCATGGCAGTCAGCCAGAACATATAGTGCCAGAGTCGATATCTCACTATAACGTGACAAATCTTCAAGCAGGCTGGCGGCTTCCTTGACCATGCCGGCACGCACCAAATCAAACGCGATATCTATGCAGGTTTGGCTAGGATTGCTTTTTAGTTTCTGATAAAAGCTTGCCGGGTTCGCGTCGCTCAGGCGCATCTGCAAGTAGCCGGCCAGGTGGTCAAGCGGATCTTGGGCCAGAATGTCTTCCAGCCTTGCTCTGGCCTGATCCAGATAACCTGCCTTGGCTTCAGCAAGCGCGGCATAAGACCCGGCTATCGGATGGCGGGCTTCTTTTTCCAGCGCTTTTTGAGCATGTGCCAGCATCTTATCAAAATCCTGACGCCTGCCGTCGATCGCCGCGATATAGGTCATGGACGCGGCAAGGGTGTCGGCGTTCCAGGCTGCTTTATAAAACGCGTCATAGGCCTGATCTGCGGCATCCGCGGCAAAATAGACCAGCCCTTTCAGGTAGCTGATCCGGCCTTGCTTCGGATTGGTGTTATAACGATTTTCTATGATCTGAGCCCGGTTCAAATACGAAAGCGCCGCGTCGTACCGGCCGGTTCGGTACAGGTACTCACCCATGCCGATCAGCGCCGGCAGATAAGCAGGGTCTTTTTTGAGGGCTTCCAGATAATAGGCGTCCGGCTTAAAGATCGGGTCACGATACTGGTCAAGATGCTGGCCGGCGATAAACAGATCCTGGGCACTGGTCAGATGACCGGGCGCCGGTATGCCGGGGTTATCGGGCGGAATATGAATAAGATCGGGCTTTTCTTCGGTATAGCGCAGGATCTCGCATCCGTTTTCAGCGGTTAGAATAACCGTATGCGGCTGCTCGCTCAGCGCTGCAGAACAGGTATAGCACCTGCCTGGCATAAGTGACAGGGTCTCATCCAGCAAAGTCTCTTGATCTGAGTCTCTTTTTGCGGTGCTTTTTTCTGCCAGGACAGTCAGCCTGGCATGATTCAGTCTGGAGGTCGAAACCAGACGCAGCTGGTTTTTCTGACGATCCAGGGCAAACGCGGCGTTGAGCGTGGCATATGTGACCGGGCCGATCTGATTGACCGGATACCAGTACTGGGAAAAAGACTTTGTCTCAAAGGGCGCGATCCAGGCGAAATCCGGCTGATCATCTGTATAGGAACCCGCCATCAGCTCCGCGTAGGGGCCGTCTTCATCGGTGAGCGCTTGTTCCCAGTTTTCCGCGTGCCGGCCATAACCCCAGGTAAACATTTTCTTGCCGGGAGACAGATGATGGTTCGCGATATGCAGCACACCGCACTGCCGGCGATGATCATAGCCGCCAAAAAAATCAAGTTTTGAAGGCGCGGCGAAATAGGAATTAGCGAACCGTGTGTTTTTATGCCAGCTGATATCGGCGGGTGTTTCATGGAACTCAGCGCCATACTGCCCCTGCGCGAGCGGATAGGTGGCATGACTGCGATCATAATGATGGTGAACCCAGGTGACATCAGGAGGGAAGACAAGCTGATAATCTTCATGGACACTGACAGCGGCGTTTTCCCACCACATGAACGGATGGTCAACAGGTGTGCGGTTGCTGATCTGCACCCGCGTCTCAAAATAAGCCGCGTCCGGCCGCAGCGCGATCCCGACCATGCCTTTGGTCCGCTCGGACGGATCATGTTCTGAAAGCCAGACAACCGCTGACCCGTCATCATGTTCATCTATATGGTAATCGATCGGCATAAATGTGGAGGGGCGATGGTGGAAAGGCCAGTTAAACTCCATACCGCCCGACATCCATAAACCGTTGCAACCGATTAAAGCGGGCTTGATCACATGTTGGCGGTAAAGGAAATGGTAGTCATTGACTTTATCATAAGCCTCAAAAACGCGGCCGCCGATTTCCGGCAGCACGGCCACCCTGATATAGGTGTTTTCCAGAACGACAACCGTATATGCCCGATCTGTTTTACAACTGTGATTGACATGCGTCACAATTCTGGAAGGATATGGATTACCGGTTGTCCCCTGATGCTGTCTGAATTCCGCGAACATGGGCATATCCTGAGGCGGCGGGCTTTCATAGGTTGGGATGGTCCATGTCTCAACGCTGGCGCGGACAGATTGCGGCGCGTCCGTTTCTGATTGCGTGGGTGAATTTGTGTGGCGGCTGCCTGCCGGGCGCTCGTTATGGCTGTTCATATGACTGTTATCCTTTCCTGAATCGCTGCAAGGTCTATTTATAGACAGATGCTGGAAGACTGATAACTAATTTTTGTCTTATGCCTATCATACCGTAAATCGCTCCGGGATGGTTATATTTTCAGCCGTTTTTCTGATTGTTACAAAATAAAAACAAATGTTCGTTATATCTTGACGACACAGCTGCCTGCTGCTATTATTAAAGAAACAGAACAAATGTTTTATGTGGAGGGACGTGCTGTTATGCCTTTGATCAATATACTTTTCTGGATGATGCTGCTTTTAACGGCCTATATGACTTTATCTTTACTTTCTGCCTACTATAAAGCGGAGCGAGAAGCGCAGCGGCAGCTGCTGCGCCTTCAGGCCCGGCAGCGGGTACGCGATCAAAAAGCCGGCAGGCCGCATGCGGCCGCGAATCATGCGGCCCGGCTGGTTCAGCCGCCTCAGCCGCCTCGGCCGCGGCGGGCCAAAGTCCCGTTTCGCACGGGGGAAGAACAAATGTTCGCCTGCCCGGTTTCCCGGACCTGTCGCTTTCAGCAGGTGGCGATGACCCGCGAAAGGAAAGACACAGCGAATCTTTCTTTCGACTGGACGCGACCGATACAAAAATCCGCTTTGACACAACAGACAGGCAGCGGCGCAACCTGTGATCAGGGTCAGCAAAGTCGTCATGACTGTGCCTGACAGGGCCCAGGCCTTGAGCACATTATGAGTAGAAAGAAGGATCGCAGAGCAGCAAGTCATTCACATTTAGTCAAAGACTTGCGATGGGCGTATCTTTGCCAAATAAGATGAACTGGAAACGTGTGATTTTACATGCTGATTTAAACAGCTTTTACGCAAATGTTGAATGCCTTTACCAGCCGGTTTTGTGGGATAAACCCGTGATTGTCTGTGGTGATCCTGAAAGCCGGCACGGTATTGTTCTGGCAAAAAATCAACCAGCGAAAGCGTATAAAATCAAGACGGGTGAAGCGATCTGGCAGGCCAGGCAGAAATGTCCCGGCCTTATTTGTCTGCCGGCTGACTATGATAAGTATCTGAACTATTCGCACTTAATGAGACAGATTCTGGCTGATTATTCTGACCAGATAGAACCCTTTGGTCTGGATGAGGCCTGGGTTGATGTAACCGGCTCGGTAAGGCTGCTGGGCGGCGGCCCTTTTATCGCGGATCAGATCAGGGCCCGGGTGCGTCAGGAACTTGGTTTATTCTGCTCCGTTGGTGTCAGTTTTAATAAAATATTCGCTAAATTGGGCAGTGACATGCGTAAGCCGGACGCGACCACGGTCATTGACCCGGACCATTTTCGCGACATTGTCTGGCCGCTGCCTGTTTCCGAACTGCTGTATGTAGGCCCGTCGACCAAACGGCGTCTGGCCCGTGTGGGGATCAGGACCATTGGCGGACTGGCGCGTACGCGTGTAGAAGACGCTCGCAACCTGCTGGGTAAATGGGGTGAAGTGCTCTGGGCTTACGCGAACGGACAAGACCAGAGCGCGGTTATGCGAGAGCATGCCAGTCATGTGATTAAATCTGTGGGCAACAGCACAACGACCCCGCGTGATCTGGAAACTGAGGACGATGTGCGTCTGATTTTATTTGTGCTGGCTGAAAGTGTCGCGGCCAGGCTGCGCCAGTACGGTTTTAAGGGACGAACCGTGCAGATCTATATGCGTGACAATCAACTGCGGTCAATTGAAAGACAGACAAAACTAAAAGAAGCAAGTGATCTGGCCCAGGAGATCGCGGAGAAGGCGATGACGCTTTTCTGCCAGCAGTACGACTGGAAATCACCGCTGCGCAGCCTGGGTGTTCGTGCCTGCGATCTGGTGACAGCACATGATCTGGTCCAGCTTTCCTGGCTCGAGGATGAACAGCGGCGGCAGCGGCAGCGGCAGCTGGAGCTGGCTATGGATCAGATTCGATCGCGTTATGGCTATTACAGTATACAGCGCGGACTCATGCTCGCTGACCGGCCGCTTTCCGGCTTTAACCCAAAAGAAGAGCATATCATTCATCCTGTTGCTTTCCGGAGTGATGCCTGATATTAACAGACAGGTCGATAGGAGTTTTTATTCACCTGCAAGATCACTGAGGAGAATTCACGAAAAGACCACTCGGGAGAATAAGCTGCAAGATCACTGATGAAACCCCGGAAACTGTCTGCGGGCCCTCCATTATAAAAAAACTCTGATTTTGATCATACCGAGCAAACTGAATGGGTTATCTTTTGTGCATTGTAGAGATATCCATTATGCAGAATGTCATCTGAAGATGTGATATTTAAATGTGTCTGTGCTAAATTGAAAGCGGTTAGCGATATTTTTTCCGTAAACGTTACCGGACGGGCAGTAAGTTTGTAACATTTGTGTTTGACAACGCTAACTTCCTGTCTTATTTTGAGTATAGCTTCACTGTGAAAAGACCAAAGGAAAGGTGGTGTTACGGAGTTTTCTGCCCATGACTGAAGTCACGGGTTTCTGAACTCTGAACTTTATGAAAAAACCTATTAAAACAACTGTATGGCTGGTTCTGGTTTTAAGCCTCTCGCTTATTTTACTATCTTGCGGCAATGGTACACCGGAAGAGACAACGACTACAGTCCAGACGACTGAGACGACAACAGACGAAACGACAACAGAACCTGATGATACAGACGCCACCCGTGAAGAGACAACAGATCAGGATGATGAATATGAACCGGCAGACATCAGGATTGGCGCGCTGCGAGGCCCGACAGGTATGGGTCTTGTTCATCTGATGGCCAGCCAAGATGCTGGAACAGCGGCGAATCATTACCAGTTTGAGTTAGCCAGCGCGCCTGATGAGATTGTCGCCAGTCTGACCAGCGGTCAGGTTGATATCGCGGCTGTGCCGACAAATCTGGCAGCTGTCTTATATCAGCGGACAAATCAGCGGGTGAAACTGCTGGCGGTTAATACTCTGGGTGTCTTATATATACTCGAAGATGGTGACACGGTTCAGACGGTTGCCGACCTGGAAGGTAAAACAATCGAATCAACCGGTCAGGGCGCCGTCCCTGAGTATGCCTTAAATTATGTTCTGGCTGAAAATAGTTTAACTGATTTGGTCGAGATTGTTTTTCGGTCTGAACATGCTGAGCTTGCCACACTGGCTGTTGCTGGACAGGTTGACCTGGTTATGCTGCCAGAACCCTTTGTTACAAGTGTACTGAG
>SLMY01000196.1 GCA_007133255.1 Clostridiales bacterium | reverse complement strand
TTGAGTGGACAGAATCAGAACAGGCGCTGTACGCGGCACTTGAAGCAAATAGAAGCAGCAGCGGTGTGCTGATCAGTTTTGAGAGCGAAAAGCCGGTTTTTGAGTTTGTCCTGCAAGGTTATGAAAGTGAATCTGTCAAGAATATACTGGAGAAGGCTTTTCTGGCTGAAACGTTGCAGATGATGCCAGGATACCAGAGCAGCATAAGCCTGACCGTACTGGATGAAACCGCGGAAAAGCTGCCGGACAGGATAAATTTACTGCCTATTCTCCTGGTGCTTAACTCAGCGCTGATAGGGTTATTCATTATCACCGCCTACATCTACATTGATAAAGAAGAAGGGACGATTACCGCCTATAGTGTAACACCGGCCGCGACCTGGCAGTATCTGCTCAGCAAAATGGGCATGATGCTGTTCACCGGTACGCTGACCGGACTGATGACTGTACTGGCGGTGGCAGGCAGCCGGGTTCATATTTTTCATTTTCTGATCTTCATGGCTGCCTGCAATATATTTGGGTCAGCGCTGGGGCTGCTGATTTCCAGTTTCTTTAACTCTATGACGAAGTCACTGGGAGCGCTCTACGTAGTTGTGATTATCATGGGTCTTGCTTCTGTTTCCTATATGATGCCAGCTTTTTCGCCGCTTCTGATAAGGCTGCTGCCAGCCTATCCCATGCTTTACGCTTTTCGCCAGACACTACTGGCCAGTCCGGATCTGGGATACATCTATTTCTGGGCAGCCGTTTTTATGGCTGCGGGCGTTGTTTTATTCGTGTTCGCCAATCTGCGTTTCAGGAAAACCTTGACGGTATGAGAAAGAAGGAGAATTCATTATGCTGACACGTATGATAGCCGTTCTGGCAAGAGATCTGAAAAGCGGGCTGCGGGACGCTATGATCGCTTATATCATGATTGTTCCGATCATGATCGCGATTGTGCTCAAACTATTGATCCCGTCTGCCGGCGCGAATCTGATTCATGTGGCGGTTCTGGAGTCGGCAGATCCGGCCTTTATCAGCATGCTGGAAGAGCATGGCCGTGTGGAAGTGCTGGCTGACCGTGATGCCCTGATAACCCGTGTGGCCGCTACCGATGATGTGATTGGTCTTATTGAGACGCAGCAGGGAACTGAATTGATCGCTGGCGGCAATGAGCAGGAAGGCGCGGTTGAAATGGTAACGGCTGTGGTTGATTTATGGCAGAACAGAGACCTTGATTTGCCGGTGCTGGTCAGGTTTTCAGATGTCGGCTGGGAGCTTTCTCCCCTCGCGCAGTATGGCACCAGTTTTCTGATTGTGTTTGTCTCAGTCTTTGGCGGTATGGTTGTCATGCTTAACCTGGTGGAAGAAAAGCAGGCGAACACACTGGCCGCGATTAACGTGAGCGCGATCAGCCGGTTTGAATATGTGGCAGGGAAAGGGATGCTGGGGTTCATTCTGCCGCTGTTTCACGCGTTCGCCATTTTGCTGATCATGGGTTTTACAACAATTCATTTTGGCATGACAGTGATTGTTGTACTTTCTATTGCCCTGATCAGCCTGATCTTCGGTTTTGTCATTGGCATTTATAACGACAATTCCATGAGCGCTGTATCGTCGATGAAAATAGGCTTCATTCCCATTTTTGGTTCTATGTTCGGCGCGATTTTTCTGGATGACAAATGGCATCCTTTCTTTTACTGGTCACCCTTTTACTGGGCTTTCCGGTCTATGGACCAGATTATTCTGGAGCAGGCGGTGTGGAAAGATATGCTGCTAAACAGCTTGTATATACTGCTGATCACCCTCATGGTGTTCGCGTTGTTATATAAACGGATCAAGAGAGGGCTGACATAAAGCCATCAGCCGATTTCAGGCAATAATCTGACCGTGCCCGCTTTAGCCGGATACAACAATCTCGTCTTCACTAAATTGATCAAGTCAACAGGTTTTCATTAACTGGAGGTAGAAAGCTATGAATGGATGGGGTTTACTTGGACTGCTTCTGATTTTGTATGCCGCGGCGATTGTCTACATAACCGCGAAAAAGCCGGAAAACATCTGGGATATGCCGAAAATAAAACTGTTTCGCAAAGTACTCGGCGAAAAAGGTACAGTCATTTTCTTTTATCTTTTCGCGGCTGTCGCGCTGGGATTTGGTATCTGGCTGCTGACATTTTAACTGACCTGACATTCAAACTGATCTGTGTTTGTAAAAAGCGCTTCAACTGATTGGGTAAAAAGACGGTGTCGCGTCTGTTTCAGACTGTGCTAAAATGAGAAGATACAACAATTGTCTGGAGGGAAATAATATGCCGTTTATTCATGTAAGTACAGGCGTAACACTTGATCAGAATCAAAGAAGTGATCTGAAAGCCATGCTAGGTGAGACTATTGAGCTGCTGCCCGGGAAAAGCGAGGCTGGGCTCATGCTGCGCGTCGACGATCAGGCAGAGATGTATTTCAAAGGTGAAAAGGGCAACTGTGCCATACTGGCTGTCCATCTTTACAAGGAAAGTCCGCCTGAAGCTAAAAAAACGTACGCGGCACAGGTGCTCAAGCGGTTTTGCGAGCTTACAAAAATTCCGGTTGAACGGGTCTATTTAAATTTTACAGAACTCGGTGACTGGGCTGCTAATGGTGCGCTTATCCAAAGATGATCATCAGTGCCAGCCGGAGGACGGATATACCCGCGTTTTACGGGAACTGGTTTCGGCAGCGGCTGCAGGCGGGTTATGCGCTGGCGGTTAATCCTTATCGTCCAGACCAGCGGCGTCTTGTCAGGCTTGACCGTGAACATGTAACGGCCTTTGTTTTCTGGACAAAAGATCCAAGGCCGTTTTTACCTGTTCTGGAAGAAGTTGACGCTCAAGGCATTCCTTTTGTGATCCAGATGACACTGACGCCCTATGGCGCTGATATGGAACCCGGCCTTCGGGATAAACAAGAGCTGCCCGATGTAATGAAAGCGCTTGCCCGCCGATACGGCCGGCCCTGTCTGGTGTGGCGGTACGATCCGATTATCTTTACACCGCGCTATACCCAGGACTTTCATCAGCAAGCGTTTTTCAACCTGGCTGAAAGGCTGGCAGATACAGCTAGCTGCTGTGTTGTCAGCTTTTTTGACTCGTATAGGCACCTTAAGAAAGCTGCTGACGAATTAAAGATCCAGCCTGCGCAATTACAGCAGCGCCTGGTGCTTGGTCAGGCGCTGGCGAAAACGGCCAGTTCATTTTCAATACCTGTTAAAGCCTGCTGTGAAGCAGTTGATCTGCAGCAGGCCGGTATCGCTGCCGGCAGCTGCATTGACCCGGACCAGATAGCGACACTGGCAGGAAAGCGGCCAGACAAAAAGCGCGACCCGAATCAAAGACCGGGCTGCCGCTGTCTGCCCAGTGTTGATATTGGCGCTTATCAAACTTGCCTGCATGGCTGCCGGTACTGTTACGCGACAAAAAGTGAAGCGACAGCACGCGGGTATTATAGCCGGCACGATCCGGCTGGTGAATCGCTTCATCCGGTGAAATAAGTCTACGACAGGCACGGAGAGGATGAAGCTAACGTTCATTTATCCGAAAGTGTACAGCTGGTTCCGGGAATGTTATTGACCATCTGCAGCAGATTGTTTCGTGGCTGCGATGATGACTATCCTCACTATTTTATCAGCTGGTAATTCATCAGCAGGTGGTCAACCGCGATGAGACAACTATGTATAAGCATAAATTTAAATGAAAACAAAATAGACAGAAAACAAAATAGACAGGAAAACGAAAACGACTAAGCAGAAGCATTAATGATGGATGGGAGACAGCAACATGTCCTGGCTTAAACCTTATATGCCCGCTTATCTGCGTTTCGCGATTCCGGCATGGATCTGCCTGTTGGGAGAGGTGCTCATTGACCTGAGCCTGCCTACATTAATGGCCCGGATCGTTAATATTGGCATCTACGGCAATGATACCGATTATGTGCTGCGGATGGGATTTCGCATGTTAGGCCTGGCTCTGGTAGGATCGCTTTTTGGTATGGGCAGGAACTGGTTATCGACACATGCTTCGCAGGACCTGGGCACAAAGCTGCGTGCTGATCTGTTTCGCAAAACGCAGCAGCTGTCACTGGCGTCCGCTCGCCAGTTTGGTACCGCCTCGCTCATCACCCGCCTGACCAATGATGTGATGCAAGTACAAAATCTTTCTTTCATGCTGACCCGGATTTTTATACGAGCGCCCCTGATGCTGATCGGCGGCATCGTTATGGCTTTTACGGTTAATCGCCAGATGGCGATGATTCTGGTGGCTGTTCTGCCGGTTCTGGCTCTGCTGATTGGTTACCGGCTTAAACGCGGTTTTCCGCTATTTAAAAAAGTGCAGAAAGCGATTGACGGGGTAAATAGCGTTCTTAGGGAATATCTGTCGGGTGTGCGTGTTGTCAAAGTGTTTAATCGATTTGACTTTGAGCGTGACCGCTTTGAGACAGCTAATGAAGAACTAGCCCAGAGAGGCGTGTCCGCGGCCCGCTCAATGGCTACTATCCAGCCGCTGATTTTTCTTCTGATGAACGGCAGTATTGTGCTCATTTTATGGGTGGGCGGACTGCGGGTCAGTGACGGTCAGGCTCAAGTCGGTGATATTATGGCCTTTGTCACTTATTTTCTGCTGATCTTGCAGGCGATGGGTATTTTATCGATGATTTTCATGGCCGGTGTCCGCGCCAGAACATCGCTGGATCGCGTCAGCCAGGTTTTTTTAATTAATGATGAACTGCCGCATGAGGATGACCAGACAGCGGAAAGCCAGGCGGGATCATTGGGTATGGAGCATGTTTACTATACGTATGAAGGACAAAAGAAGCCTGTGCTGAAAGACATCTGTTTTCAGATTCAAGGTGGCAAGACGGCCGCCTTGATTGGCTCAACCGGGTCCGGAAAATCAACGCTGATTGGCCTGCTGCCGCGATTTTACGACGTTGACAGCGGCCAGATACTGGTAGACGGGATCAGTGTGAAAAAGCAGAAAAAAGATAAACTAAGAAATAAAATGGCTGTTGTTCCGCAAAAATCAATTCTTTTTACGGGTACCGTAGAAGAAAATATGCGCTGGGGTAATCCGCGGGCAAGTTCACAGGACATTGAGGAAGCGCTTGATATCGCCCAGGCCAAAGAATTTGTCATGAATATGCCCCATGGACTGCAAACCATGATAGGCCAGGGCGGGGTCAATTTGTCCGGCGGACAAAAACAGAGGCTTTGTATTGCCAGAGCCATTCTGCGCAAGGCTCCTATCTTGATTCTGGATGACAGTACCAGCGCGATCGACATGACAACTGAAAGACGGCTGCGTGAAGCGCTGGCCGCGCACAGTCGTGAGCAGACTGTACTGCTGATCGCGCAGCGGATTCATTCTGTGATGGACGCGGATTTAATCATGGTCATGGACAACGGCAGTCTGGTTGACCAGGGCAGCCACGATGAGCTGCTTCGCCGCTGTACCATTTATCAGGAGATCTTCCGGTCTCAAATGGGTCTCGACGCTTCCGGCAAGGAGGTGGTGTAATGAGCCAGAAAAAAGAGAATCGCGAGAATAAATCATCGAAAGCTGGATCTCAGCCATTAAGACCTTTAAGAAGCAGTGCGCCCCCTGCTGTAGGTATGCATAATATCGGCGGCCGTTTTGCCAGTGACCAGAAACCTAAGAATATGAGAAAAACCCTTAAACGCCTCTGGGCTATTTTTGGGCCTGAACGCTGGAAACTGGTAAGTATTTTTATCATCGCGACTTGCGCGTCTGGTGTGGGCCTGATTGGTCCCTGGCTTATCGGACGGGCTGTTGACGCGATAGACGATGCCGGCGGCACGGTTAATTTCACTGCGCTGCAGCGTGTGCTGATTCTGCTCACGATCGCTTACGCGACTGGTGCCGCTTTAATTCTGATTCAGGAGTGGTGGATTGCCGGAGTCGCTCAGCGCGGGATTAAACTGATCCGCCGGGCTCTATTTGACCGCCTGCAGAAACTACCACTTAAATTTTTCGATACGCATACCCATGGTGAGCTGATGAGCCGGCTGGCTAATGATGTTGATAATGTCAGCATGATGGTTTCATCATCCACAACACAGTTGTTCTCAAGCTTGCTGATGGTCACGGGTTCACTGGGACTGATGCTTTATCTTTCACCGGTACTGACTTTGCTGACTCTGATCACGGTTCCGCTGACGCTCATCCTCTCAAGCCAGATCGCGAAAAGATCACGTAAAGCGTTTCGTGAGCAGCAGATTCAGCTGGCTGACTTAAATGGACACATAGAGGAAATTCTTTCGGGACAGGAAGTGGTTAAAGCGTTCAGCCAGGAAGAACATGTGATCAGCCAGTTCGATGATGTGAACGCGAAGCTGCGGCTGGCAGGGATGCGGGCACAGCTCTTATCGGGCACGGTCATGCCTATGCTTAATGTTATAACCAACATTGGATTTGTTATCGTCGCGACAGCAGGCGGGTTCCTGGCTGTCGGCGGGCTTATTTCCATTGGCGTGATCGCCAGCTTCATTAACTACGCACGACAATTCTCCCGGCCGTTAAATGATATCGCGAACTTATATAGCAATATTCAGTCAGCCCAGGCCAGTGCTGAACGGATATTTGAGTTAATGGACGAAAGTCCGGAACCGGTGGATGAGCCAGGTGCCAAAGAACTGATATCATCAGCAGGCGAGGTTGCCTTTGAGGAAGTTGATTTTGGATATTTGGCAGATGTTCCGGTATTGGAAGGTGTGAATATTGTTGCTGAGCCAGGAAAAACCATCGCGCTTGTGGGGCCGACAGGTGCCGGCAAGACAACCGTTGTCAATCTGCTGGTACGCTTCTATGATCCGCTATCCGGGACCATCAAAATTGACCAGGAAAACATGAAACACTGGACACGATCAAGTGTTCGTTCCAGTTTTGGCATGGTGCTTCAGGATACCCATCTTTTCAGTAGTACAATCAAGGAGAATATCCGTTATGGCAGGCTCGATGCCAGTGATGATGAGATTGTTGAAGCAGCCCGGGCTGTGGGAGCCGATGACTTTATTCAGCGCCTGCCTGACGGGTATGATACGAAGCTGGATGAGTCGGGCGGCGGCTTCAGCCAAGGTCAGCGCCAGCTGCTGGCGATTGCCAGAGCCGTACTGGCTCAGCCGGCGATCCTTATTCTTGATGAGGCTACCAGCAGTGTGGATACGCGGACAGAAATGGTTCTGCAAAAAGCGATGATCAAGCTCAGACAGGGCAGAACAAGTTTTATTATCGCCCATCGGCTGTCAACGATTCGAGACGCTGATGAGATACTGGTGATCGACCAGGGCAGCATTATTGAGCGTGGTTCGCATCAGCAGCTGATGCGGCAAAAAGGCTTCTATCACGATCTTTACAGCGGCCAGTTCGCGCTTCTGGATGAGGCCTAGCAAAGGAAAAACAATCCGCTGTTTCTTCAGGCGTCAGGTGTATTGATTCTCGCCTGACGTGCCATGCGTCCACGACTACGACTGCCTTGCCGTGCGTCGCGCGCTTCACGCCGTGCCTGTGCGGCTTCAGGGTCAGCTATACATGACTCATCTCTGGCCTGCACCTGCTGGCGAATCTGCTGGCCGACACCTTCACCTTTTGCGTCTGGTGACATGCCATACCGATTGTTTTCCCGATACTGTTCTCCTGAGTAAGGACACTCTCCATTCAGGGCCGGACATTCATTAATACCTTCATCCAGAACCTGAGCCTCAGACGAGGGCGTTTCAGCTGTGTCAGTCTCAGCAGCCAGTGCCAGGCCGGAAACCAGCGCGACAATCAAGACAGATATCACAACCAGCGAAGACAGACTAAACCATATTTTTTTACGCATGTTCATCACCTCTTTCAAATTTTTTACTGATAAACGATTAAGACTTGTTTATCGAGCTTTTGCGTAATAGGTTGATGATTACATGCTAAATGACAAATATATCATTTTGATCTCATCAGACAGGCACATAAAAATCAAATTGCGTAAAGGATGTACCATCCGATAAGACTGTGATGCGGCCGCCATGAGCCTCAATAATCTCTTTTGAGATGGCAAGACCAAGACCTGCTCCGGCTCTCCTGCCCCATTTCTGATACTTATCAAACAGTATGTGTCTTTCATGTTCGGCAATACCCGGTCCGTCGTCACGAACTGTGACACGAAGTGTACCGCCTGATAATTTTGCTTCTAAATCAATTTGCTTTTTATCTCCGGCGAATTTTATACTGTTACTTAGCAGATTGAGCAACACCTGGCGAATACGTTTGCCGTCAAGAACACCTGTCATCTTCTCCTCTATCCGCACATTCAAGCACTGATGATGATTTAAGCAAAGCGGACGAATTTCAGTTACAACAGACTGAACAAGCTCAGTAATATCGGTCATTTCCGGCTCAATCGGGAAATCGCCGCCTTCAGCGCTGGCAAGGTCAATCAGATTCTGTGTCAGTA
>SLMY01000189.1 GCA_007133255.1 Clostridiales bacterium | reverse complement strand
ATCCCAGGGTCCCAGCCAGGGGAATTTACCCGGCAGATCATAACGGAAGAACATCAGCAGCAGGTCATGACCTTTGGCGAGTGAGAAAGAGTGACTGCCGTCTGTATTAACGATCTGGCGCTCCATCTCATCAAGCGGTAATGTCTCGGCGATTTCCTTAAGAAACAGCAGGCGTTCAGCACTTTCGCCGGTGATCGTGCCGCCATAGCTCCAGAAAATATCTTTTCTATTGCCGTCACGAACAAACGCTTCTCCATGCGTCGCGTAGCCGCCTGCCATGAGGCTTTTCCAGTGTCTTTCAACAACCAGTTCCGGTGACGAGTTCCCCCAGTCATCTTTAACATTGCCTTCGTACTGATACTCGTCATTGATGACCGGTTTCTTGTAAGCCTGCTTCAGTTCCAGCAGCAGCGTATAGGTGTCCGGGTGCTGATAGCTGACATGGGTCAGCCAATCTCTGTCCGGATAGATTATCCCGAAAGGGATATTATGAGCTGAAATCAGATGACCATATGGATCGCGGGCTTTTATGAAAGATCCAATGACATCCCAGTGTCGTCTGTCCGGGCCAATGATCTTCTGACGGGTATCAATATCGTATTCATTAGCCAGACTCCACCAGACATTGCGGTAGGAGGCCAGCCGGGCAATGATATAACGCAGATAAATCAGGGCATCATCTTCATCCATACCACTATCGATACCCCACTGGCCGCTGTCATAGGGATGAAACAAAATGACATCGGCTTCAATGCCGCGCCGCATCAGATCTTCAACCCGATCCTCAAGTTCCCGGAAGTAAACAGGGTTCGGCCGACGAAAATCAAAGTCATTTGGCCGCCCCTCGAATGGATAACAAGGTGGTTCATAGCTGATATCAACATTATTATAGCCACCGGAATAATGCTTGGGAAAAACCAGCATCCTTATTTTGTTAAACCCATATCGCGAAAAACTATCAAGTGTCTGCTGCCTGATTGCCTCAGGACGGTAATGCCAGGCATAGGTTGTCGTCCCCATGATGAAAGCCGGCGTGTTATCGGCATAGCGAAATCGGGTTTCGCAGGCACGGACCGGACCATGGACTGATTCATCAGGAGCTGTTACCTTAAAGGTACCGCTGATCTTATTGAGATCCGGCAGATTGGATTCGGTCGTAAAGGTGAAGTCCCCCGGTTCTTCAGCCAGGAAGCGAAGCCGGTAAGTTCCCTCACCATCATAAAAACCTTCAACCTCACGACGAAGGCCGGCCCCAATGACGATGGCCCTCAAATAGGAGTCAGTAAACGGATTAATTCCTGATGACTTTACCTGCCAGGAAAACTCCACACGTTCCCATTGTTTAACTTGCTGCATATTATGCCTCCCCGATGTTGTAGTCTTAAAAAGACTCAATCAGTTTTTTCTTTTGACTAATCTTCAATCTATTCTTTTAAAAGGTCTAGATGTCAGAAGCCCTTATCTATCAACCATTATAACCCAAAACAGATAGACCGGCTCCTGACACTTAGGGCGACAAACGGATAGCCGCGTAACTACATGTCTGATCGATTAGAAATATCACTCATCTGGTACACATAACCGCAATTGACCATCTTCACATCAAAACCCATTTTTGTATAGAGCCCAATCGCCGCGGTATTACCCGCTTCAACAACCAGTTCAACAGCCGTGACCGTATCGCGTTCAAACGCTTCAGACAGCATTTTACTCAGTATTTTTTTGCCATAACTCTTGCCACGATCTTCTTGTCTGACGGCAATAATTTCTGCAGCAACTGTTTTTGCTTTGGTGGTATATCTGAGCACTCCGTAACCTCTGATAATACCTTCATTTTCTATAACATAGACACTTCTGGATTTACCAATAGAAAAAACCACATCTTTTCCTGACACGTAGGATTCAGGGAAAATATGATCATGCAGACTGATAAAGGAGTCGTTTTGAGCCTTACTCAATGGCTTGACTTCATCCAGACCATAATGATAAGGATTTTCATGGCATCGCTCAAGGCTCAGATTCATGATCATTTCGCGGCCCTGATTTTTCGCGCCCTTTTTTTTCATCAGCTCCAGACAAAGATTATTTTGTTCTGAAAAGAAGAACTGAAGCGCCATTGGCCTGGGTAAATAGGTCAGCATAGCCTCAAATAAAACTTCTGCCTGTTTCAGGTCATAGTCTTTCACAAAAGGGCCACAGCAGTCAGCCGATTGAACAGCACTGTCGATGTGGGCTGTCATGACACCGTCTATCGCTCCGGCTTCGCAGGAAGCGACAATCAGGTCTGTCTGACTTTTCAGACCGTGTTCCAGATCACTTTGAATGATCTGTCTATTCGTTGAGCAAAAACCTGAGTACTGCTCGGATCTGTTATTCGCCCAATACATAAAATCCGCGACTTCAGCGATATCGGACAGAACACATATTTTGATCATTGTTGTTGCCTCCTGATGTACATGTAGAACTGATGATTTGAAGGTCAGAGCTTAGTATAATAGCTGTCTTAAAGGTAAAGGATGAAAAAAGCCTGGTCTGGTTAATGACTGCTGAACCATTCTGAACGTAGGATCGCATAGATATAAGAGTCCAGCCATTATTGAATGGGTAGTCTTTATATACGCACAATTAAAATTACTATACACAACATTAGTATAGGTCATTAGTATACCCTGTGAAAGTATATTTTTTGTCTTTACCACAGCCCTGTTTGAATGGCTCAGCTCATTATTTCCAGACATTATTTCTTGACATTATTTCTTTTTTTCAATAATCTTCATTATAAGGGGTATGTGAAATGAGTAAATATGCTAGCCATGAAACGAATCGAACAAGCCGTCAGCAAGCTGAACGACGATGGAAAGTTCTTCTTGGAGGTTTTTTGCTTTCATTGATGGGCGGTATGAGTTATGCCTGGGGATCATTCGTTGTGCCGCTGATCCAGGATTGGGGATGGACCGCGGCCCAGGCTAATCTTCCCTTCACTATTATGATTATCGTGTTTGCCATAGTCATGATTCCGGCTGGATGGATTCAAGATAAAATCGGCCCGCGGAAGGTGGCAACTGTCGGCGCTGTTATGTTTTTGATCGGTTACGGACTGGCTGGCTTGCTGCGCTGGGTTCCCAGTCCTGGCTGGCTTGTTTTCGCTTACGGTTTTATTGTAGGCATCGCCTGCGGCCTTACTTATGCCTGTATCGCGCCGACAGCTCGAAAATGGTATGCCGATCGGCCTGGCTTTGCCGTATCTACCGCGGTCATGGGATTTGGTCTGGCCGCAGTCGTTTTCGCGCCGCTTAAACGTACCATGATCGATTTATGGGGTGTTGATGGTACTTTTTTCGTTCTGGCTGTTTTTGTAGCGGCGGTCGCCATGATTGGTGCCAGAATTTTAAAAAATCCGCCTGAAGGATACAATCCGCCGCAGCGTAATATTAAGTCCGATAAGCAGCCGCTCGTTCGTATCGTACCAGTTGATGATGTTATGCCGGGTCAGTTTGTGAGAACACCCATGTTCTATATTCTCTGGCTGGCGCTCGCTATGGTTATCGGAGGTGGTCTGACGGCTATCGGACTGATAACCGCTTATGGTGAGATCCAGCTGGGTCTGGCACCCGCGGTGGCTGCTACCGCTATATCTGCTTATGCTTTAGTCAATGGTCTGGGACGACCGTTCGCTGGATACTTCGCTGACCGTTTGGGTACTTTGCGTGTGATGACAACTGTCTACACAATCCAGGCTATTGTTTTTCTGTCACTGCCCTGGGTGGCGATCAATTTGCCCTTACTGATTCTGTGTACATTACTTCTAGGTTTAGGCTACGCGACCACATTCGCTCTTTTCCCTGTCGTGGTGGCGGCTGGCTTTGGCACCCGGTACCTGGGGATCAACTATGGACTGGTGTTCAGCGCGTTTGGATTAGGTGCTATCACCAGCCTGATTGGATCGCGGTTACTAGACTCAACCGGGTCTTTTACACCTGCTTTTTTACTTGCGGGCGGAACAACTGTAATCGGCCTTATTCTGCTTTTTGTCTTACGGATCAAACTGAAAGTTCGCTAAAAATAGGTGTGCTGACTGAAGGAAAGCCTTAATTATGAAAAAAGCTGTTTCTATATACTCCATCATCATAGGCATATCAATGATAAGTATGTGGTTCTTTTTCTTCTTGAGCAACAGTATTCCTGAGCTGGAAACAGAACCAGTAAGAATTAGCATGCACATTCTGGCTGAAATCATAACAGCGTTTTTGCTTATCTCAAGCGGGATTGGTTTGCTAAAGCACCAAGACTGGGCCTCAAAACTCAATTTATTTGCATTGGGAATGCTTATTTATACACTCATACAAAGCCCTGGTTATTTTTTAGAAACAAAAGAATATGAAATGGTTGCCATGTTTGCTGTCATGCTGATTTTCGCTGTTTTTTTCGCGCTTAAACTGACTTTTATCAGGAGGATCAGAAAATAGACAGCTTCTATCGTGAACTGCCCTTTCGTTGACAGGTTAATCGCGACAACGATATAATGACGGCTATAGCATCTTTTGCGGTGTTTTTATTCTTGTTCTCAAACGCTGATTGTCATAAAAGGGGTTGCCATATGTTGCCATTAACGGGAAAAACAGCACTCGTCACAGGATCTGCCCAGGGAATTGGACAGGCAGTCGCCGCGAAACTGGCCAGAGACGGTGCACAGGTCGCTCTTTTCGACATTAACATGGATCAGGTTCAGCTTACAGCCGATAATCTGGCCAAAGAAGGACTTGCAGTTATGGCAGGCTATGTTGATGTGGTCAGCGTTAAAAGCATAGGCGACATGCTTGAAGCTGTGGTCAATCATTTCGGCAGTCTCGATATTGTTGTCAACAATGCCGGTATTTTATCTTCAACACCCGTGCAGCAGATCAGCGAATCGGAATGGGATAAAATTATGGCGGTTAATCTGAAAGGTACTTTTTTTGTTTGCCAGCAGGCTTTTCAATATTTAAAAAACAGGCCGCAGCCGCGCATTATCAATCTGGCATCACTGGCCGGTCGTATGGGCGGCTATGAAAGCAGTTTAGCTTACACGGCATCGAAAGGCGGCGTTATCTCATTAACATATGGATTATCTCGCCAATATGCGCCTTATGGCATCACAGTCAACAGTATTTGTCCCGGACCCACAGAAACACCGATGATCCGCCAATGGTCTGACGAGCAACGTAACGGACTGCTGGCGAAAATCCCTATCGGCAAAATCTGTAAACCGGAACATATTGCCCATACAGTCGCTTATCTTGCCAGTGATGAGGCTGAAGTCGTAACCGGTTTGGCTTTCGATATCAATGGTGGTCTTTATGTCGGCTGATCATCTGCACCTGAATAACTGCCGGCAGAACGACCCGGCACGATTTCGTTATGGGCTTGTCTGCTCGCTGGAATCCCTGACGCAGGATAAACCTGCTGTTTTCCAAGGACATTTTGATTCATATGCTCAGAAGGTTGCTGATATCGGGTACGACGCGGTTGAACTGCATTTGCGCGATCCTGCCCAGTATGATCCCCTGGCACTTAAAAAAACCGCGGCACAAGCCGGTAT
Source organism: Clostridiales bacterium (assembly GCA_007133255.1). GTDB lineage: Bacteria > Bacillota > Clostridia > Saccharofermentanales > UBA5734 > SLHU01. Next base: position 2,935 of record SLMY01000189.1, on the reverse strand, counting down.
CACGTTCGCTGCCCTTTCGACCGGTATGGAATATAGTCTCAATGGCTTATCTTTAGTCAGTGACGATGTCAAAATCCGTAAAAAAACGCTTGCCCGCCTGAAAGAGCATATTGACCTGGCCGCTAAATTAGACTGCCTTGTTGTTATCGGTACATTGCGCGACAATATCTCTGATTTCGCCAATAAAGCTCGCTATGAAGATATTTTAGCAGAAGCGTTGCTTTCTCTTTCCGATTACGCGGCGCCACTGGGTGTAGACCTGGCGGTTGAGTCGATTACGCGCTATATCAACAATTATCTGAACACAGTACCTGAGACGGCGAAATATATCGCCTCGTTAAAACGCGAAAATGTGAAGCTTCACATTGACACGCATTCGATGAATATTGAAGATCCCGATCTGCCGGCTGCGGTAAAAAGCAGTCAACCGGTGCTGGGTTATGTTCATTTTTCTGACAGCAACCGCCGATTCCCAGGTGCCGGCAATATAGATTTTAAACCCATTCTGCAGGCCCTGCTGGCTATTTCTTATCGCGGTTTTATTGTCAGTGAGTGTCTGCCGTGGCCAGACGCCGCGGCCAGTGCCCGCCTTGGTTTGCGATACATGAAAGCGCTGGAGACCTGTGTTCGTATTGAGACCTGCCGGGAGGCGTCTGACAGCAGAATATAATCAGATCACAGCGATAGTCAACGGACTATCGCCTGATAAAACATATTTGGGAAATTTCTTATTGAATTAAATTTAAAAATCAACTGACAAGCTTCTTAAGAGTATAAACAACGCCAATAAAGCAAAAGTAGTGCGGCCATACAAAGGCAGAACATCAAAAACTGGAGGTATAATCATGGCAGTTAATCAATATTTACGCTGGCTTTCCGGGGAGACACAAACCTTATACTGGCATGATAGCGCTGTGATCAGTGAACTGGAAACAGCCCTTGACAATGGGGCTGTTGGCACTACAACCAATCCCTTCCTTGTTCAAGCTACCTTGAAGGCTCAGCCCGATTTCTGGCAATCAACAGGTGTTTTTGCCAATAACGTTCCAGAAGGCGATGAGCGTGCTGAGTCGCTGATCAAGCAGGTAAGCGGTTATATCGCTGAGCGTGTCGCGCCTTTTTATTCGCAAGGTTTCGGCCATGGGTATTGCTGCGCGCAGCTTAATCCCAACCGGCCGGGTGATCAAGCACTGATGTGTGACATGGCAGATCGTTACGCCCGGATTACTGATAATATTGTTATTAAGATCCCGGCCACCAAAGCGGGGCTTCATGTTCTCGAGTACTGCGCTGCCAGGGGCTATAATGTCGCTGCCACTGTCAGCTTCACTGTCCCGCAGGTTCTGGCGGTAGCAGAGGCATTCAAGCGAGGCGCGTCGCTTTGCCGGGCAAACGGCAAGGAACCTGGCCTTGGCATCGCTGTTATGATGGTTGGGCGGCTGGATGACTATCTGCGTGATGTGATGCAGGAAAGCGGCGGACCGGCCACGGAAGAAGACATTATCTGGGCAGGAACCGCCGCGATCAAGCGGGCGTACACCCTGTTTATGGAACGCGGCTATGAAAGTATTCTGATGCCGGCTGGCTGTCGCGGCGCGTACCACATTACACAAGTCGCCGGTGCCCGCATGATCTGTTCTGTCGCGCCCAAAATCGCTTCTATGCTGCAGGCGCTAGATGGCCCGTTCACAGAGCAGATCGGCCAGTCTGTAGACCCGGCCATTATTCGCCGTCTTATGACACTTCGCGAGTTCCAGCGAGCCTATGAGCCTGATGGCATGGTGCCTGAGGAGTTTATAACATACGGTTCCACCAACCGGACGCTGACTCAATTTTGTGACAACGGCTGGAATCTGCTGCAGACCTGGCAGACTTAATAATTCACTATATGAATTTTTGTTTGACTATCAAAATATATTGAGGTGTGCTATAGTAAAGTATCTTCATATTATCGGAGGTATTTTATGAAATTACCAAAATTGAAGATAGCAGATCTTGCTGCTTCATTGCCAATTATACAGGGAGGCATGGCCGTTCGTATATCCACCGCCCGTCTGGCCGCGGCCGTGGCGAATGAGGGTGGTATTGGTGTTATCGCCGGTACAGGAATGGAAGCGGATGAACTGAAAAAAGAAATTAGACTAGCTAAGAGTCTCAGTGACGGGATTATCGGCGTCAACGTGCTTTTTGCTGTCAGTCAGTTTGCCGAGTTGGTAAAGGCGGCCATGCTGGAAAGAATCAACCTGCTCATATCTGGCGCGGGATTTTCTCGCGACATGTTTAGCTGGGGCCGTCAGAATAATATTCCTATCGTACCAGTTGTATCAACAGCCAGGCTGGCTCTTCTGGCACAAAAAATGGGAGCTGCCGCGGTAGTGGTTGAAGGCAAGGAAGCTGGCGGCCACCTGGGTACAGACCAGCCGATGGCAGACATTCTTCCCGACGTAAAAAAAGCGGTTACAATTCCGGTGATCGCAGCAGGTGGTATTATTGATGGCTACGATATAGCCAAGGCAATAAAACTGGGTGCGGACGGCGTTCAAATGGGCACGCGTTTTGCCGCCAGTATTGAATCAAACGCTTCAGACAGTTTTAAACAGATGTATGTTGAAGCTAAACCTGAATCTGTAACGACAATTAATAGCCCGGTTGGACTGCCGGGCCAAGCTTTACGTAATGGCTTTGTCGATCTGATTGAAAAAGCAGGTTTTAAAGATATGAACCCTTGCAGCCAATGCCTCAAGCGCTGCAGTCACAGTTTTTGCATTATGGCAGCCTTGAAAAATGCCTGCCGGCCCGGTTTACCGGAAAAAGCCCTCGTTTTTTGTGGAGAACAAGTGTATCGCATTAAAGAAATTTTATCTGTTGAGGATATTTTCAAGCAATTGAAAAGTGAAGTCGCTCAAGTTTGATTTTTTTTCAATAAACGTCGTTT